>VGFA01000005.1 GCA_016869025.1 Armatimonadota bacterium
TGACCCGGGGCCGCGATGTGCGCCACCGACGCGCCGCCGGAGGGGAAGTAGATGATCTCCGGGTAGAAGCGCACCTTGGGCAGGTTCACCGCCGGATCGAACGACCGGCCCGCAAAGTAGGTTGCATGCTGGCCGGAGTTGCACAGGTCCCAAACGTTGTCCGCGGCGTCGTAGTGGCGCACGTCCGCGAACAGCACCGGCGTGCCGGCGATGTGCTTGAACAACTCCATCGTGAGCGCGCCGTCCATGTCGGCCTCGGTCGCGCAGACGATGGGATCGTGGGGCCCTTCCCAGTCGTAGGGGTCATTCAGGAACGCCTCTGCCAGGTCCATGGTGGCGAAGTGGTCGGTCATCTCGGGCTGGCCCTTGATGCCGCAGAAGTCCAGGCGCCATTCGTCCACCAGGTCGCGCACCGCGTGGTAGGAACGGATCTGGCGCTTCAGCAGCTCGGGGGTCAGCTTCTTGCCGTCGTAGTGGATCTTTCCCACGTGCTTCTCGAGCCATCGGAATCCGGCCTCGACGCGGTCCGCCGGCACCAGCTCGGAACGGCGGACGATCTCAAACTGGTCAATGTGCTCGACGTCAATGCCGAACTGCCGCCGCCACTGGTCCAGCGGGCTCTGCGCGGTGTACATGCCCATGGAGCGGCCGCCGATCAGCCCGTAGGTCTCGCCGCGCAGCCGGTTGGTGGCCGCGGCCGCGCGCAGGAACTGCAGGACGCGGGCAAAGACCGCGGCGTCGCCCACGTCTCCTGAGACGCGCGCGCAGAACGCGCCCACCTGGTCCAAGGCACCGGCGGCGGCCAGCATGCCCACCAAACCCGGATACTGCGGGTTGACGTTGCTGAACATCAGGAACGGTCCGGGCGCGAACTGGCTGGCGATCGCGGCGAGGTGAGGGAAGCTCCAGATGGCAAAGTTGAAGATCGTGGCATCCACGCGCTCGGCGGCCAGGTACTGCGCCTCGCTCTTCGCCAGGTCGGTGGTCCAGATGATGTCGCGGCCGGTGACCACCTCCCAGCCGGCCTCGCGCAGCCGTCGTGCCAGACGGCCTTCGAACTCGCGGGTCATCGGCAGCAGCTCCGAGTGCACATGCCGCCGGCCGTCCGAGAACGTCAGGATGCCGACCTTGGGGGTGCGCATGCCCTGCCTCCCTCCGCGCGTTTCTCTTGCCTCTCATGACCCCGGCGTCTCTGGGGCGAGGCCCGCGATCTTGCGCAGGGCCCGCGAGAGGAGAAACGAGCCGGGTAGTGGAACTTATGAGAGCGTTATCACATCGCCCTGGTTTATTTCGCCGGGGGACGGGTAGGATTCCTGCATGGCGACGGTACGAGATGTGGCCCGGCGTGCCGGGGTATCCATGGCGACCGCCGCCCGCGCCTTGGGCGGCTATGGATACGTGAGCGACCGCGCGAGAGAGAAGGTTGCGCGGGCCGCCCGCGACCTAGACTACCATCCCAACGCCATCGCCCGCAGCATGATCAAGGGCCGCACCAATACCCTGGCGGTGATCGTCTCGGACAACGCTAACCCGTTCTTTGCCGCCGTGGTCCGCGGCGTCGAGGACGTGGTGCTGGCACAGGGCTACGCCATCATCCTGTGCAACGCCGATGAGGATCCGATCAAGGAGGCAATGTACCTCGGAACGATCCGGCAGAAGCGCGTGGACGGGCTCATCATTTCTCCTTCCGGCGGACCTGCCGACCTGCTGAGGGGACTGCTGGCAAGTGGCATTCCGACCGTCCAGGTGGACCGGCGCCTAAACGGCCTCAAGACCGACGCGGTCCTGACAGACAACCGGGCAGGCGTGCGCGCGGCGGTGGAGCACCTGATCCGCCTCGGCCACCGGCGCATAGGCATCATCAGCGGGCCCCGGCGCCTGTACACCGGATCCGAGCGTCTTGAGGCCTTTCTCGTTGCGCTGCGGCGCGCGCGGATCAAGCCTGACGCGCGATGTATACTGGAGGGGACCTTCAAGGAACGGAGCGGGTATGATCTTGCCGGGGAACTCCTGCGGGTCCGCCGACGCCCTACCGCCCTGTTCGTGTCAAACAACCTGATGACCATCGGCACGCTACTCCGGCTCAAGGAGGAAGGTGTCTCCATCCCCAAGGAAATGGCCCTTGTGGGGTTCGACGACATGTACTGGGCGCCTGTGTTGACGCCTCCGCTTACCGCGGTCGCGCAGCCCGGCTATACCCTTGGCACTACCGCGGCGCAGTTGCTGCTTCGGCGGCTGGCAGCGCCGCGCAGCGGCCCGCCGGAGACCATCGTCCTCCAGCCGCAACTGGTCGTGCGGGAGTCCTGCGGCTCCGGGGTACGCGCCTGATTCCATGCCACTTCTTGCGGTCAACGACGTTTCCAAATCGTACGCCGACCTGGAGATCCTCCGGGGCGTTACCTTCTCATTGGAGGCCCGCGAGCGCGCCGCGCTGATCGGCCGCAACGGCACCGGCAAGACAACCTTGCTGCGCCTGCTGGCAGGGCTGGATCAACCCGATGCGGGGCGGATCGGCCTGGCCGGATGGGCGCGGGTGGCGTACCTCCCGCAGACTCCCGTGGGGCCGTCGGAGAGCGCGGTCCTTGCGCACGTGCTGGAAGGCGCGGCAGACGTCCGCGCGCTTGAAGCGCGCGCCCGCGACCTGGAGCACCTGATGGCCTCGCCCGAGGTGCACGGCGACACCAACCGGCTCAACGCGGTCATGGAAGAGTACGCGCGCGTGCACGAACACTTCGAGCACGCGGGCGGGTTCACGCTGGAGACCCGTGCCTGGATGGTCCTCTCCGGGCTGGGCTTCCGCGAGCCGGACCTGGAGCGGCCGCTCGGCGTGCTGAGCGGCGGGTGGCGCGTCCGCGCGGAGCTGGCGCGCGCGTTGCTCCGCGAGCCCGATCTGCTGCTGCTCGACGAGCCGACGAACCACCTCGACCTGACCGCGACCGAGTGGCTGGAGGGCTACCTCAAGTCGTTCCCGGGCGCGTGCATCGTGGTGAGCCACGACCGCGCCCTGCTCGACGCCGTGACCTCGCGTACTCTCGAACTCGAAGATGGCCGTGTGGCCTCTTATCCGGGCGCGTACTCCGCCTACGCGAGATTGAAGGCCGAACGGATTCGCCTGCAGCAGGAGGCCTGGGAGCGCCAGCAGGAAGAGATCGCCAAACTCGAGGACTACATCCGCCGCTACAAGGCTGGACAGCGCGCCGCGCAGGCCAAGAGCCGCGAGAAGATGCTCGCCCGCGTGGAAGCCGAGCTGATCGAGGCACCGCGGGAGCGGCGCGGGCTCCGGGTGAGAGCTACCTCTGCGCCCGCGTCGGGGAAGATGGTCGCGCGGCTCAAGAAGGTGACCAAGCGGTTCGAGGATCCCACCGCGGATGCGGCGGGGGCCGGCGAGGCGGGCGCACCCGCCTCCGGCGCGGGCAGCCCGGGTGCCGCCGGCATCGAGGTGCTCACCGAGGTAGGTCTTGAGATCCACCGAGGCGAGCGCATCGGCATGCTGGGACCCAACGGCGCGGGCAAGTCCACGCTGCTGCGCCTGATCGCAGGCCTGGACTCCCCCACATCGGGTATCGTCACGCTCGGGACCGGTGTGCGGCCCCGCTACTTTGCCCAGGAGTCCACCCTGGTGCTCGATCCCGCCAACAGCGTGCTCGACGAGATCCTCTCCGACCGGCCGCTGAGTCCTGAGCAGGTGCGCGCCTACCTGGGCCGCTTCCTCTTCAGCGGTGAGGAGGTCTTCAAGCGCGTGGGCATGCTCTCCGGCGGCGAGCGCCAGCGCCTGAGTCTGGCGAAGTTGCTGCTGGACGAGCCCAACCTGCTGTTGCTCGACGAGCCCACCAACCATCTGGACATCCCTGCGCGCGAGGCGCTGGAGGCGGCACTGCGCGAGTTTCCCGGCACGATGATCGTGGCCACCCACGACCGCTATCTGTTGGAGCGGCTTGCGACGCGCATCCTCACGGTCTCGGACCGCGGCATCGCCGACTTCGCCGGCACCTATCGCGAACTGCGCGACCGCCGCACCCGGGAAGCAGCACGGCGGGCGCAGAGGTCGGAGCCGCGCGATGGGAAGGCCACGCGCAAGGGCGCGGCAGGCACGCCGCCGGCCGCGCCGACCTTCGACGAGGTGGCCGCCCAGATCTCGGCCGCGGAGCGCGAGCGGGACGAGGCCGCGCGATGGCTCGGCGATCCCGAGCTCTACCGCGACCAAGAGCGGGCAAGGGCGATGCAGACACGGTATGAGGATGCGGAACGAAAGCTGGAAGATCTCTACTCGCTGCTCGAGCGGGTCGAGAACGCTGAAGGAGCCTAGAAACGGTCGACCCGGAAGGGCTCCAGCGGCACCGACGGCGGCCGCCCGTCGGCGATCTCGGCCACGAGTTTGCCCGTGATTGGGGCCTGCGTGAATCCCAGCATGGCGTGCCCGGCGGCGACGATGAGCCCATCGATGCCGGGCGCCGGGCCGATGAGAGGCAGCCCGTCAGGGGTCACAGGACGGAAGCCGTACCATGCCTCGGCTTGATGCATGGGCGGAGGGCTCGCCAGCACCTCCTGCGCGGCTCTCAACACCGCCTGGTACCGGACCGGGTTGACCCCGGGTGCGAGACCGGCCATCTCGAGCGTGCCGCCGAAGCGCAGCCGATCGCCGAGCGGCGTTACGACCACGCGCCGCTCCATCACGATCAGCGGCACGCGCGGCGCGACCGGAAGCGCGGCACCGGAGGAGATCGCAGGGACCGTGGCGCTGTAGCCCTTGGCCGGCTGCATCGGCATGCGCAGCCCGAGCGGCGCGGCCAGGGCCGGAGTCCACGCGCCCGCGGCGAGCACCACGAGATCCGCGGGAATCTCCTCGCTCGGCTGCTCAAGCAGCACGGCGCGGGCCCTGCCGCCCGAGATCAGGATGCGCGACACGCCGCATCCGGTGATTAGGTGCGCCCCGCGCGCCTGTAGCCCTGCGACAAGCGCCAGTGTGTAAGCATAGCAGTCGCCGTGAGCCTCGCCCTCGATGAACAGGGCCCCGCGGATGCGCCGGCTGAGCGCGGGCTCGAACTCAAGTGCCTCTTCCCGTGAGAGAAGCCTGCTCTGGAACCCATCCTCTCGCAGCGCGGCGTGCTCGTCGCGGGCCGCGCGATGAGCGTCATCCGAGAGGTAGACGTGAAGAAGGCCCTCCCTCCGGTATAGGAACTCTGGACCAATCTCGCGCGCCGTCTCCTCGAAGAGGTCGAGGCTTGCCCTGCTGAGCGTCAGCAGAGCGCGGAAGCCGCGCTCTGCTGACAGGGCGCCGCAGGCGCGTCGGAACCGCCAGAACCATCCGAGCAGCGCGGGCACAACCGTGGGGCGCACATAGAACGGGCTGTCGGGCACAAGCATCCAGCGGGCCGCTTGAGCGATCACCCCGGGCCCGGGAATCGGTTGCGAGTGGCTGGGCACGATCAGGCAGGCGTTGGCGTAGGAGCACTCGCGGCCTGCTTCGCCGCGGTCAACCAGGGTGACCCCCCAGCCGGATCGAGCCAGGTAGTGCGCGCAGGATGCGCCGATGACGCCGGCTCCGACCACGACAGCGCGGCCGCTCAACCAGTCCTCCTCTAGACGGGCGCCGGCGCCCAAAGGACCGCCGGCCGCCCGCCCGGTACTTCATCGAGCCGGATCAAGGCTCCTGTTCGGGGTGTTCTCGGTCCGCCTGCTCGAAACCGAACTTCCGCTTCCGGCCGGACCGATACTCCGACGTTCGGCTGGCAAGCGCTGTCCAAGCCCTGGAAGTCCCCTTGCTGCTGCTTTCATACAGAAGGGCCGCGTGTGCGGGGATTCCCACGCACAGTGCGTCACTGATCGCTGCAAGGTCGGCGCTCAGGAAGGCGAACTGCCATCCGTCGGCTTCGGTCCTCTCCCTTATCATCTTCTCTATCTGGTCCTTCCGGAATTCCTGGCTGGAGTTCTCCTGCCCATCTGTGACCACGGCCATGATTACCCTCGATGGGCGGTCCTCCTCTTTCAGTGCGGAGAGGCTCTTCTCAAGGTCATTGATGCCTCTGCCCATGGCATCGAGCAGAGGCGTCGATGCGCGTGGAACGTAGGTCTTGCGTGTGAGTTCGGGAACGCCCTGGATGGGCACAAAGCGATGGACGACCTCGTACGGATCCTGAGTGTCAAACTGCACGAGTGTGAGAGTCGCGGCTCCCGGCTGGGCCTTCTGCTCCTTGAGGAACGCGTTGAATCCGCCAATCGTGTCATCGCGGATACTCTCCATGGACCCCGTTCTGTCGAGGATGACCGAAATGTGCGTGTATTCCTGTTTCACTTCGAATCCCCCCTTCATGTCTGGTGCAGTGGTGGCGGCAAGGATTCCGGCTCGCCATAGCGAATCCCCCTTCTGCGAAGGCCGCAGTTGGCCGGGCACCTTGTCACCCGCGCATATCCGCTTTAGAGTATTATACACGCTAAAGCGAGAGTTGTCAATGCTATAGCGAACAGGGTGGGGGAGGCCGCATGGACGACGAAGCAAGGAAGCCCAGGGGGGTTCCCAGACGTTTCAGGACACACCTCAACTACGGGGAGGCCATCAGGCACCTCCGGCAGGAAGGCGGGATGAGCCGAGACGCCTTGGCCGCAGCATCCGACATCTCGCCTTCGTATCTCTACGAGGTTGAGCGCGGCTACAAGCGGCCTTCGACCGATGTGCTGGCCGCCCTGGCAGAGGCGCTCGGCCGGTCTCCCAGCGAGATGCTCGCCCACATCGAGGCGCGCTCAGAGACCCTGCCCGAGGCACAGGCCGAGAAGCCATCCACTCCGCCTACCGCTGAGTTGTACATGATGTCCCAGCGGCACGCCTCGCCGAGAGAGAGCGACGCGCTCCGCTACCTGCTGGAGCTTCTCGAGCACCTGAACGAGGATGACATCCGCCTCCTGCTCGCGCTGGCGCGCCGCCTGGCAGGCAGGAACCGGTAGTGCACGGGGCCGGGCGCATCGGCCGGGGGTGAGTCCATGCTTCGTCTGACGGTCCTGGGAGGCGCCGGCGAGATCGGCGGCAACAAGATACTGCTGGAGGATCGGGGAGCGGGCCTCCTCCTCGATTTCGGCATCAGCTACCGGCGTCGGGGTATGTTCTTCGAGGAGTATCTCAACCCCCGCACCGCGGCCGGCCTGACCGATCTGCTGGTCACAGGAGTGCTTCCGGCCGCACCCGGCCTCTACCGCCACGATCTGCTGGAGATGCTGAAGCGGGATGGGCATCCGGATCACCCCCAGCCGGGCGCGCTCGCGGTGCTGCCCCTCCACGACGAGCCCGCCGCAGCGGCGGTGCTGCTCTCGCACGCCCACCTCGACCATGCCGGGCACGTTAGCTTCCTGGACGAACGGATTCCGGTGTACTGCTCGGGCCTCACCCACGCCACCATCGAGGCCATGACGCAGAGCAGGGGGCGCGACTTCGAGACCGAGATCCTGAACTTCCTCTCCCGGCCGGCGCTTCCACCCTACGACGACGCCGTGCCGCGCCGCTTCGAGGCCGTGGAGGACGAGTTTGAGGCGGGAGGGATATCCTGCCGCGCACTGCCCGTGGATCACTCGATGCTGGGAGCCGTGGCCTTCCTCGTACGCACCTCGCGGGGAAACATCCTCTACACCGGCGACCTGCGCTTCCACGGACCCGAGGCGCACCTCAGTGAAGCCATGCTGGAGTCCGCTGCTGCCGAGGGTGTCTGGATGCTCATCACCGAGGGCACGCGTCTGGACGCCACCGAGCGCCGGACAGAGGATGACGTGTTCGCCGAGTGCCTGGAGGCCGTGCGCGGTTCGCGCGGGCCTGTGATCGCCGACTTCGCGCCGCGCGACCTCTACCGGCTCTCCACGTTTCTGGGCATCGCGAAGGAGACCGGCCGCTCGCTGGTAATACTTCCTCAAGACGCCCTCCTGCTGGAGCACCTGCACGGCCGGCACCCACTGGTGCCCGACCCCAGGAGAGAGCCCATCCTGATCCTCAAGGAGCGCAAGGCCAGCGGCACCTATCGAGATCAGGACTATGCGACCTGGGAGCGCCAGGTGCTGCGCTGGCCCACCGCGGGCACCGCGCGCGATCTGCGCTCATCGCGCTCGAGCCTGATCCTGGCGCTGTCCTTCTGGGACATCAACAACCTGATTGACCTGGGGGTGGGCGACGGGGACGATGCCCTCTTCATCCACTCGGCCAGCGAGGCTTACAGCGAGGAGCAGGCCGCCGATGAGCGGCGCCTCGGCAACTGGCTGAACCTGCTGGGAGTGCGCGCCCGCCTGCGCAGCCACGCCTCAGGACACGCCTGTCAGGCCGACCTGGTGCGCATGGCCAGGCGGCTGCGTCCCGAGATCCTGGTGCCGGTGCACACAGAGGCTCCGGGGTTGTGGAGTGAACTCGTGCCCGAGGTTCAGGTGGTGGAGCCGGAGGCCGGGGTGGAGATGCGGTGGTAGGATGCGGCCCGGATGCGGGGTTGCAGATGGGTCAGGGTCGCACCTCTGACGGCAGCCGCGAGATGAGGGCCTCGTAGGCCTCCTTGGCTGTTCCTAGCGCTTCTTCGGTCTCTTCGCGCGAAGGCAGGTCCGGCTCACCGGGATAGCGATACTTCCACGCGTACTCGGTGAGCCATGCAGTCCGGCGCAGCACGGGCTCGAGTTCGGGGACGATTGCGGCGCACTGTTGGCCGAGCTCCACCAGGTTGTGCGTCTTGCCGAAGGGGCGGTCGTGCCACGTCAGGAATGCCTTCATCGCCTTCTCCACCATCTGCTGGCAGTGGAAGACCACGTCCGACGCCAGCAGCGGATCCCCGGTGCGCCCGAACTCGGCCGCCCGGAGATCCAGCGCGGCCCGGGTGAGCCAGGCCCTGGACTCCGCCACGCGCGCAGGGTCAAGCGGCATAGAGCAGCGTGCCCTCGCGAAGCACGGTTGCCGGGAGCGAGGCCTTGAGGTGCGTGCGGCTGTCGAAGTCCTCCGACGTCCACACCAGGACGTCCGCCGCGGCGGCCACACCCCACAGGCGCTCATAGGCCAGGCGGCTGCGCCGCCGCTCCGGTGGAGCGTCGCTGGAGACGATCACGAGGAGGTCGTAGTCGCTTTGTGGGCCTGCGTCGCCGCGCGCCTTCGACCCGAAGAGGTAGATCCGCTCGGGCCGGTAGGCATCCACAAGCCGGCGCACGATCTCCGCCAGAACGGGGTCGCGCTGGGGCACGCCCTGCCGCGCTTCTCCCCGCCACGATCCTGACCTCTCTCCAAGCCAGCGATCAACGGCCTCGCGCAGGAACCGCCAACGCCGCCCGACCTTCCGGCCGGGAATCTTGCGTTCTTGGGCCAGCTTGTAAAGGGTCGACTTGGGGATTCTCAGGTGGTCGGACAGCTCAGCGATTGTCAGCACGTTTGTGTGACGGATCATGTCGGCGCACCGCCAAGATTATGTCACCCCGTGCCCCGGCCGTCAACAGCCCGTAATTTTGAGTAATGATTGATACTAAAATCGACCCGAGCCGCCACCACGCAATACCGCCATCTCACCGCGCAGCCAGCCGTTGAAACGCTATCCCGGTACGGGTCAGCCGTGGCGGGTCGGCCATCATGCCACGCGCCGCGGCCAGGTTGGCCTGCCTGAACAGCTCGGCCGGGCGCAGCCCCCGGGTGGACTCGCCGTACTCGACGTAGCCGTAGAAGTGCCGCGACCAGAAGAACGATGTGAAGTCGATCTTCTGAAAGTGCGAGAGCCTTCCCACGAGCGTGATGAACTCCACGTCGAGCGGTTCCCAGAAACCGAAGACGTCGCGCGCGAAGAGCGCCGGCGCCGCTGCGACCGCCTGCCCGCGCAGCTCGTGGTCGCGGGTCTTGTAGAGCCATGCCTCGCCGAGGGCGACCTTCTTGCCGGCCCGCCGCGCTACATCCGCGAACCTGATCGCGCGGTCAATCACATAATCATGGTTGATCGGGTAGATGTGCATGTCGAGGTAGTCGAGCGTGGTGCGGGCAAGACTCTGCGCGTAGGCCAGATCGTCCCAGGTGCCGGCACCCGCGCCGATCAGGACGCCCGAGCGTTCGAGGCCGACCAGTACCTGTTGCACAAACCCGGTATAGTTCGCGACGGTGAAGGACAGCCCGGTGTTCTCCTGGGCGGTGTGCGGCTCGTTCGCGATGGTCAGGTAGTCGGGCCGGATCTCGCGGATTATCACCTCGGCCATGCCCCGTGCCTCGCGCGTGTAGCGCTCGAGCGTGAGCCCGGCGTAGTGGCCGGCAACGGGCAGCGCGCTGAAGACCGGCTCGCGGAACCCGGGCGTCATCTGCGCCAGGAACTTCAGGTTCCGCCTCTTCAGTTCGACGGAGAGCCGCTTGAAGAACTCGAGGTACTCGCCCGAGCGCGGAAAGCCGGGCACCAGGATCGGGTACTTGATCGCCACCTTGACCCCGCGCACACCCACCAGTTGCAGGCGGTCGAGGTTGAAGGTGACCACCTGCCACGCCTCCGGCCGCAGGATCGCCTCGCCCTGGTTGCTGTTGGCCGCCAGCAACTCGGCTGAGAATACGACGTCGTGCCTCTCGCCGCTCCACCGTGGGGTGATGTGGGCGTCTATGGCGCGCAACTTGGCGGCCAGCATGGCGTAGAGGTCGGCGTACTCGGCCGGAACGCCCGCCGGTTGGGCGGCGGGGGCAGGCGCGGCATCCCACGCCCCCGCCCCGACGAGTCCGACAAGCAGCGCGGCGATCAGGAGCAGTTGGGACATGCACGGAATGCGGCGCATGCGCATGTGCTCTCCCCCAGTGGAGTGGTGTGCCTGCCTTGTGGACCGGAAGGACGGTGCGCGGGTTGAGTCGAGAAGCAGGTGAAACCTGACGGCGTCCCGTACAGAGAGGACGGGTAACTTGGAGAGCGCCGCAGGGCGCTTGCGCGGAGGGAGACACCATGATGAGAAGGATCGCAGTCGCTGTTCTCTTGCTGTCCCTGGTCCTGACCGGCGCTGTCAACACGCAGGCGCAGCCGCGCCGGATCGTGGTCTACGCCGCCATGGATGAGACCGTGATCAGCCGGGTCGTCAAGGCGTTCACCGACCGCACCGGCATACCGGTGGAGATGTTAACCGTGGCCGCGGCCGGCACCATGGCCGCGCGCATAGTGGCCGAGAAAGCCCGCCCCCGCGCCGACATCTTCGTGGGCGGCTCAATAGACTTCCATGCCCCGCTGGCGGCCGAGGGCATTCTGGCGCAGTACCGCTCCCCGGTGATCGGGCAGGCCGGCATAAGCAAGGAGTTCGTTGATCCCCAGGGGTTCTGGAACGGGTGGTACTTCGGCGTGCTTTCGATCGTCGTGAACCGCCCGCTGTTCGACCGGACGCTTGGGGCTGCCGGCGTCGCCATGCCCAGGACATGGGACGACGTGCTGACGCCGGCGTACCGCGGGCACTTCGTGCAGCCCAGCCCGGTCACAACGGGCGCCGGGTACATCTTCACGGCCACGCAGCTCTTCCGTCTTGGCGAGGACCGCGGGTGGGCCTATCTCCGGGCCCTCCACGCCAACACCTCGCAGTACGCGCCCACGGTCCCGGCTGCGATGACGCTTGTGGAGCGCGGGGAGGCGACGCTTGGGATGAACTGGGCGCACGTGGGCCTCATGGCGCGCAACCGCGGGGTGCCGATCGACATCGTGATCCCAACCGACACCGGGTTTGAGATCGGAGGGGCTTCGATCATCAAGGGAGGCCCGAACCCCGAGGGCGCCAGGGAGTTCATAGACTTCGTGTACTCGCGGCTGGCGCAGGACATCGGCGCGAAGTACCACCTGACGTATCCCGTGCGGGGCGACGTCCCAAGCCCGCTGGGGATGCCGGCGCTGGAGACCATCAAGCTGGTCAAGTACGACCGCGAGTGGGCAATCGCCAACATGAGCCGCGTCCGGGAGAGGTGGACTCGAGACATCGGCCGCTAGGCCGCGCGGAATGCTGCGAACCTCCCTCTTGACCGGGAGGCGTTCCCGGCTGGCGGCGGACCCCGGCCTTCTGGCGGCGTATTCCGCCGCCGTGCTGTTGCTTGTGCTCTTTGTTCTGTATCCGACCCTGCGCGTGCTGGTGTTCCCGTCGCTCGGCGACTACCTGGCCATCCCCGACAGCGCGCGGTGGATGCAGGCCGCGCGCAACAGCCTCCTGATGATGGTGCTGTCGAGCCTCTCGGCAACGGCGCTCGGGCTGGTCTTTGCCTTCGCGATGACGCGGGGCGACATCCCGGGCGCGGGGTTCTTCCGCGCGATAGTGCAGTTGCCGATGTTCGCCCCTCCTTTCATGGTGGCCCTGGCCTACATCCTGCTGTTCGGCAAGCAGGGCCTGATCACGCGGTCGCTGCTCGGGCTCAACGTGAACATCTTCGGTCTGCCCGGGCTCTGGCTGGCCCAGACAGTGGCGTTCTTCCCGTACGCCGCGCTGATCATCAGCGGCGTGCTTCGGGGCATAAACCCGACCTTGGAACTGGCAGCCGCCAACCTGGGCGCGGATCCGCGGCGGGCTCTGCGGGACATCACCTTGGGGCTGGCGCGGCCAGGCCTGACCGGCGCGCTACTCGTGGTGGCGATCACCGTCCTGGCCGATTTCGGGAATGCGGTCATCATCGCAGGTGGGTTTCCGCTCCTGGCTACAGAGGCCTGGTTCCGTCTGGAGGGCATGGGTGACGCGCGGGGAGCCGCCCTGGTCGTGTCAATGCTCATAGTCCCCACTGTCGTGCTCTTCTTCCTCGAACGCCGCATCATTGGGCGGCGGCAGTACGTCACGGTAACCGGGCGCGGCACCCGCATGGACCCTGCTGGCACCCCGCCGGGGCTGCGGTGGAGCGTGTTTGGGATCTGCGCGGTCGCCTCGGTACTGGTGGTGCTCGTGTACCTGACAATCGTGCTGGGCGCATTCGTATCCGTCTGGGGATATAACTGGGCCATCACCCTTGACCACTGGCGCCTCTCGCTGGACCGGGTGGGCACCTTGACAAACAGCCTCAAGCTGGCGGCCGGAAGCGCGGGGATCACGGTCGTCCTGGCCGTGCTGGTGGCCTTCCTCGCCTCCAGGGAAAGCGTGGTGCGGCGCCTCCTCGATTTCTTGGCGATGCTGCCCGGAGCGCTGCCGGGCGTCTTCGTCGGGGTGGGATTCGTCCTGGCGTTCAACCAACCGCCGCTCGAGCTGGTGGGCACCTACTGGATCCTGGCCCTGGCGCTGGCCTTCTGGCACCTGCCGCTGGGCTACCAGACGGTCGCCGCCGCCCTCCGGCAGATCGAACGTGCAATAGAGGAGGCTGCGAGCAACCTGGGCGCCTCGAGCCTGGATGTGGTTCGCGATATCTACCTGCCGCTGCTGCGCGGGGCCATAGTGGACGTGTTCGCGGTGTCGTCCATCCGGACCGTGGTCAACGTGAGCATCGTGGTGTTCCTCGTCTCCCCGGGACATGTCGTGGCGACCTTCGCCATCATGTCGCTGATAGTCAACGGATCATGGGGCGGGGCATCCGCTCTGACGTCGCTGCTGCTGGCGGTGACGCTTGCGGCCGCAGGCCTGGCGCGGGTTGCCCTTGGGGCAGAAGTGAGGACGGCGAGAATAGGATAGAGCGCCGCGCCCCCGCTCCCCCAAACAACGACAAAGCCCCTGCTCCGAGCACGGAGTAGGGGCTTCATCAGGTCGGAGCCTATCCCAGCGAGAACGGGGGCTCTGAGGGCGGAAACGGCGCCACTGGCGGCGCCGGGGCGAACGGTGCCGGGGCGACGGGCCGCTTCACCCGCGCCCTCACGGGCTTCTTCTTCGCCGGAGCCTTCTTTGCCGGGGCCTTCTTCTTCGCGCGAACAGGCTTGCGGACCGGCTTGGCCTTTGCGGGCTTCTTCTTGCGGGCGACGGTCTTCTTCGCCGCCGCCTTCTTCTTGACGGGAGCCTTCCGAGATCGCTTGGCGCGCTTCTTTGCTGGCAAGGACTATCCCCCCTCCCGTTGTTAGCCTCGATGCCTCGCAGACGCTTACAGATGCACAGTACGCCTTCTTTTCAAGGTCTCCTGCTGGTCGGAGCAGGTATCCGCATGGTCGGGGGGAGAATTGTAGACCCCGTGGGGGACCGGTTTCACCGCGCCTTGGAGGCCGCCGTCGTCCTGGCGGCTCTTGCCACCGTCCCCCTCACTATCGCCCCGGCGCGCAACCCCCCGAGCCCGGCTGTCCTGGCAGGCGACTGGGCCGTGTGGGCAGTCTTCCTGCTCGAGTACGCCATCCTGCTGGCCGTTGCTCGTGATCGCAGGGCATTTGCGCGATCCAACTGGCTCAGCCTCGCAGTGGTTGTCCTGTCCTTTCCCATGCTGCCCGCGCTCATGGGGTTTGTGCGCCTGACCAGACTCGTACGGCTGCTCCGCCTGGCGCGGGTTCCGCTGGTGCTTCTGCGGGGCCTGGGCGCCCTGCGGCTCGCCATCGGGCGTCCGGGCCTGTTGTATCTGGCCGCCGCAAACGTGTTCCTGATCCTGGCAGGCGGCGCGCTCCTCTACCTGGCCGAGCCCGAGGAGGTCAAGGGAAGCATCTGGAACGGGGTGTGGCTGGCCATCGTCACGGCCACGACGGTCGGGTACGGCGACCTGGCCCCCGCAGGCCCGTGGGGCCGTGTCATCGCCATCGTGCTCATGCTGGCCGGTGTAGGTCTCGTCTCAACCCTGGCGGCCTCGATTGCCGCGTACTTCGTCGGCCAGGACCGGCATTCGGCCGCCCATGGGGATGACGCTGCAGCGGCCCAGGCCTCGTTGCATGCGGAGCTGGTACGGCTGACGGACAAGATCGACCGTCTGGAGCAGGCCGTTGCGAGGTTGGCCGAGACGCAAAGCGAGGGTCGGGCAGGGCGAGCAGCCGGTCCGGGAGACGGACATTAGGCCGACCGGTGGTGCAGCATAACGCCTTCCCGGAGGGCTGCGCGGGATGGCCGAAACCCGGACCAGTCGGGCAGTTGCGTGCGATAAGACCTGCGACCCCTGCCATGTTAGACTGGCATAGGCGGGGTGTTAGGCTGGTCGGTCTAATCAGGAGTTCGCCACTTCTGGAAGCCGAGCCTCGGAGGGACTAGCGCCGTGCCGACTTCGCAACTCCCTGGTCCGATAGTCATCATCGATGTCGAGACCACCGGCCTATTTCCACTTCGGCACGACCGCGTGGTGGAGGTGGCTGCGATCGTCGTCGACGGCGAGGGGCGAATCGTGCGCGAGTTTGCCTCGCTCGTGAACCCTGGGCGGGACATCGGACCGAGCAGCATCCATGGTCTGACCGCTGAAGACGTACTTCACGCTCCCCAGTTTGGTGACATTGCGGGCCTGCAGGTTGAGACGCTGCAAGGAACCGTCGCCATAGCCGGTCATAATGTGCGGTTTGATCACCAGTTCATCGAAATGGAATTTTCCAGAATCGACTCCCCCGTACCTCAATGCTTCACCATCTGCACAATGCAGCTTGCCGGTGGCGGGAAACTGACCGAGTGCTGCTGCGATTATGGAATCCGGCTGGACGGTGATGCCCATCACGCCTTGGCCGATGCTCGGGCGGCAGCTCGCTTGCTCTCTATTTTGCTCCCGGATCAACCGCGGATGGTTCAGAAGCTGAGCGGGCTGATGCCAATCCAATGGCCTGCGGTTCCCAGCACCGGGAAGCAACCAATCACGCGTGATGAGTCTCGCCGGCGCCAAGCTGAGCCGCCAACGTACCTGCAGCGTCTTGTCGGGCGAATGCACACCGGCGCTGATCCCATCGCCACTGAGGGCGCCGTGATGGCCTATGCGGCTTTGCTTGATCGCGTCCTGGAAGATCGCCATGTAGACGGCGCGGAGGCCGACGCACTCGTTGAAATGGCCGCAAAGTGGGGGCTAAGCGGGGAACAGATCAACTTTGCCCATCGGGAGTATGTGAACTAATTGGCCATCGCAGCAGTGGCCGATGGGGTTGTCACGGAGGCAGAACGCCGCGATTTGAAACTGGTCGCGCGGCTACTCGGTCAAGAGAAACGGGACTTGGACGAAATACTCCAAGAAGCGGCTGCGAGGGTCGCTAGTACACCCTTGGCTACGCCTGCGACGCCAACTCCAGAAGCCGGACTGCCTGGAAGGCGCGTATGTTTCACTGGCGAACTCCAGTGCCGGTACAACGGTGAGCTGATCCCACGTGAACTCGCAGAAGAACTGGCCGCCAAAGCCGGTCTCATCGTCATGGATGCGGTGACGAAGAAGCTCGACTTACTTGTCTTGGCTGACCCGCACTCGCAGTCAGGGAAAGCGAAGAAGGCCAGGCAATACAGCATCCGGATCATGCACGAGCCGGTGTTCTGGAATACTATTGGCGTAGCCGTTGAGTAATCAGGATTCAGCGCGCAGTATGGGTGCAGTGGCGAACCAAGCGTTGTACTTGACCGGGCCGGCATTACGGTTTTTCGAGACATCACGTTCCCTGCAGCCGGCCCGGCAAGTGAACGCAGTCGTTCGACGGGGGAGACAACTCCATGATTAGCGACCCAGTCACGTTTCTCGCAAATATCGCCTTGGTCGCCCGCGCGGATGGTATGTTGTCGGCCTCAGAACTGGGCCAACTCGAAGCGATTCGAAAAGAATTCGGATTCAAGAAGGGTGACCTCTCTGCCGCAGTCCGCCTTGCCGAAAGCGGAAACATACACTCACGCCCGTGGGGACTTTTGCGGACCAAGTTAAGAACCTGGAGCTTGTTCTTCGCGTCGCCTACGCAGACAGCGACCTCGATAGCTCAGAAGTCCAACTTGTAACTGACTTCTGTGGTAAGATAGGCGTTCATCAGGAGCAACTGGACAAGCTAACCGCGGAAGTGCTGGCATCTCTGAAACACGTTGGGAAGCTCTGTCCGACTTGCGCAGCGGAAAACAGCGCCGATTCCCGGTTCTGTGCGAAATGCGGGGCAAACCTCGATGTCCCTGGACAGGACATTCAGGTCAGGTTTGACATTCCCCAGAAGGGAATCACCATAGAGTTTGCCGAGTCGTCGGCTGCATCATTTCCCAAGGCGCTTGAGTTGGCGAAGACGACGATCGGATACCAGACATGTCAGAAGAACAAGAAGACCTGGCATTTTGCCACATACCCTTCCGGCGAGTTGGCCGATGCCTTGCCACTAGCGGGCGCGCTTTCCGGCATCAGGAATCGTGTACTGTACATCGACGGACAGGAACAACAGTGGGATGAGGTCTTTGGTTTCACTTGGTGCGCCGCACAGAGAGCCTCCGCATATAGACCGGCGGAATACTGTTTCGGCAAAGATGAAAACCGTCTTAACCCGTGGGGATGCAAACAGGCTCGAATGAACTGGACGGAGTGGGCCGATTGGTTCTGTTATGGTAAGTGGGAGAAGTCGGGCTTCATCGGTTCGAAGGTTCAGTGGAGATACGACAAAGACAGAATCCGGCACGAATTGGCGACCAATCTACACCGGTGTCGTCATTGCCCCCACCTGAACGCAAGTCTACCCGAAGCCGTGCTCCGGCACCTGCCAGATGTGGTTGTGCCCGGCACAGACAAGAACTGGGACTATCATCAGACGTACGAAGAAGTTCCGGGGGCTATCAAGATCGTCCGGAAGGAGCAATCTGAAGGATTCACCTTCAGTGACGAGTTCTGGGCCGACGGAGTACGGCCCAAGGGGCTCAGTGCGTTGGCTGACATACTTGCGAAGGCATTCCATGATGCAGGAATTGATCCCGAACTTGTCAGGATGTTGACAAAGTGACCGTCGGACAAAAGCATGCAGCGGACGGTGCTGCGCGCCGCCGCTGATGCTGAGCGTTGGGCATCACTCCTGTAATGCCGTAGAGCTGAGCGCCTACGACAGAGAATCAAACCTTTTGGGAGGATAACGCATACGCACATTGGATGAACGAATGCAGGCGTTAGAGCGCCGTGTAGAAGCTCTTGAGCAGCACTTTCGCTCTTCGGGAGCCAGCTTCCCGGCAACTGCTCCGGTAAGCCTTGAAAAGGAAGCTCCCGCAGATCGAGCGCTAAGCCTCGTTAAGGTCGAGATTTCAAACAAGCGGTTTGATCCTTCAAATCCTGACATCGGAACCTACGAAGACCATATCTGGTTCGACTGCCACTTTGTTCCCGCCACCCTCTCAAAACGGACGCGTGCAATGAAGGGGACGATCGAGTTCTCAGATCACTTTGATGAGGTGAGATTTCGAATCCAAGTGACTGTCAACGAACCGCTAGAGCCAGGACGTCGCTTGACGCAGAAGGGGGTTGGTTTCGCCTATAACCAGTTCATGGAGGCCCATCAGTGGATGCTAGCCACGAAGGAGCAAGACATGAAATGCGCTTTGCGCCTCAGCAATGTTCTGTATGCCGATGGTGAAGCAGAGACTTTGCAGTGACGGCTCGGTGATGCCTAACCCGCCATTGCAGCCGACGGCTTTCGGCCGCGGCTGAACTCCAACGTCAGGCGCCCGTGCATCCTGCCCTTAGGGGGGCGCATGCAGACCTCAAGGCGTGTTTCGCTACCTCGTGCACCTGCTCGGATGACCACAGGCAGGGCAAAGCGACAGAACCTGTGGTAACCTGCGAGACAACCGGGTTTGCGGCGATCGGAGAAAGGGCGGGGCGGGCGTATGCCTCACAAGAGGGTCGTCATGGTGCCGGACAAGAAGATCGCGCTGGTGGCTCACGACAACAAGAAGCGCGAGCTTCTGGAGTGGGCCAAGTTCAATCGAGATCTTCTCGCCCATCACGAGATCTGGGCCACCGGCACAACCGGCGAGATCCTTGAGCAGCAACTCGGCTTTCCAATCCACAAGCTGCAGAGTGGACCGTTGGGCGGAGACCAGCAGATCGGGGCCAAGATCGCCTGCAACGAGATCGACTTCCTAATCTTCTTCTGGGACCCGTTGGAGCCGCAACCGCATGATCCGGATGTGAAGGCGCTGTTGCGCATGGCGGTGGTCTGGAACATCCCGATCGCGTGCAACCGGGCATCGGCGGATTTCATGATCTCGTCGCCGTTGATGGACGGGGAGTATCATCGTCTGGTGCCCGACTACCAGGAGTATCGAAAGCGAAGGCTTGGCAGAGGCAAGGGCGCGGGCCGCGGCGAGGACAAGGTGTAGGGGGGCGGCTCCGTTCGGGATCATGCTCATGAGGGAGATCCTGCTTACGGGATCATGGTTCATCAGGGCTCCGAGAGAGAAGGTCTACTCGGTGATCTCGGACTTCGAGGCCATGCCGGTCAACTTCCCCAAGGTCGCGAGGGCGATGCGCATCACGGAGCGCGACGGAAGTCGCCTCACGATCCATGCAAGGGCTGCGTCGTTTGGCTCGGTGTTCCCTGAAGTGAACGTCAACGAGACGCTTGGGACATCGGGACACGAGGAGTTCCTGCTGCGAGATGTCCCCGGGGGCACCCGTATCGACTACTCATATCGGGTCACGATCCGGCCTGTCTGGCTTCGGGTACTGGCCGGGCCTTTGATACGATGGTTCGGGCTGCCCTTCTGGAAGCGGGCGTTCATAGACGTGCTCAGGGCAAGGCTGGAGGGGGATTCATGACGACGGATTGCGCCGGTCTGTCGATGCCGATCGGCGAGGCCATGGAGACGCAGCGGGCGATCCGCCGCCTGAAGGCGGATCCGGTTGACGATGCGCTGGTCCTTCGGCTGATTGAGCTGGCGCTACGGGCGCCGACCGGGAGCAACGCGCAGAGCTGGGAGTTCATCGTGGTGAAGGACCCCGGCAAGAAGAAGGCTCTCGCCCGCCTCAACCGGCAGGCATGGGGAATCTACAACAGGGTCGCGCGGTGGGCCAAGCGGCATGACCCGAAGAAACGCAAGATCCGGGACGCCGTCCAGTGGCAGGCGGATCACTTCGAGGAGACCCCGGTCATCGTCGTAGCCTGCCTGAAGGGACACTACACCCCCTTCTTCCACCTCGCCGTCACGAGCTACTTCGGCTCGATCTTCCCCGCGGTGCAGAACCTGCTCCTGGCCGCGCGCGCCGTGAACCTCGGCGCGGTCCTCATCACGATCCCCCTGTGGAACCTCGTGGCTGTTCGCAGAATCCTCGGCCTCCCCTGGAGCATCACGCCCTGCGCGGTGATTCCGCTAGGCTGGCCCGTTGGCCGCTACGGTCCCACGACGCGGCGGCCCGTGCACGAAGTGGTCTCATTCGATCGGTTCGGGAACCGGCCGGCCCCTGGCAACGTGCTGCGCTGAGAACCGGGCGTTCGCCAGGCGATCGGCGTCCAAGAGGATTCTGAACTCGAGCGCATCAATGTCGCGGGCCGAGTGGAGGGCGCCGATGATGCGCAGGATGTGCCCGGTGCGGTCGGCGTCCACCCCCAGGCGTTCAAGGATGGGACGGACGATGGACGACCCTTCGGGTTCGACATCGTGGAGAACCGCTGCCGCGCGCACTACCAGCGGGTCGCCACCTTCGGCGACAAGCATCCGCTCGGCGTAGTCGAGCACGGCCAGGGCATGGCGTACCCGGTCCCGGTCGTCGCCCAGGACGGCGCGCATCTCGCGGATGAGGGCGTCGGCAAGCGCCTCTCCCGCGTCGCCGGACGGCTGTCCAATACACTTCGCCGCAAACTGGCACCACTGAGCGCAGCCAAGGTCGAACCGCGGGTTCGATACGATCCGGCCGCACGAGTGGCAGCGGCGGCGCAGGTCGTCCTTCCAGAACTCCAGGGGCTCGCCGCAGCACGAGCACGGCAGCTCGAAGACATCCGTCGCCTTCCAGAACCGCTTGTCTTGGCCCGGGCACTGGCTCGTGATCACGCTGCGATCGTAGGGCTGGGAAGCGCGGGAAGGCATTGACACAAGTCAAGAACGGGCAATGCCAGGCCGGTTTCGGGGTGGCGCGTGACGTCTTGACGTTATAGCGCTATGGTGCTAAATTTGGTATTGGAGGACGAAGCCCATGGGCGATGCTGCAACTCGTTCCACAATCTACTTCAAACCAGACCTGCATCGGGCGCTGCGGTTCAAGTCCGCGCACACCCGCCGCTCTCTCTCCGATTTGGTGAATGAGGCGGTCCGGCAAGCCCTACTGGAGGACCAAGAAGACTTGGCCGCATTCGAGGAACGCGGGAACGAGCCGTTGCTCAGCTATGAGGATCTGCTGAAGCATCTCAAGAAGTATGGCAAGATATAGCGTCGTCTTCCGCAGGTCCGTCACCCACGACCTACGCAAGGTCTCGAAGAGCGACATCCAGAGAATCCTGGTCGCGGTTGATTCATTGTCGAAGGAGCCCCGGCACGCGAGGGCCGAGAAGTTATCAGGACAAGACAAGTACCGAGTGCGGCAGGGCAACTATCGGATCCTCTACGAGATCAACGACGAAGAGGAAATCGTAGTAATAGTGAGGATCGGGCATCGCAGAGATGCGTACCGGCGCAGGTAACGCCCAGGCTGCCCACGGAGGGGACTCCTGCCCCCTGTCGTAATATCACAACAGACGCTCGATATTCTCGGGCTCTAACGCCCGTCCCAGAAACCGCTCGCATAACCCGGAGGTGCGTCGTAGATGTTCACCAACCCCCTCAAGTCGCGCCTGGCACAGGGCCTGCCCGCCGTGGGCCACTGGATCAGCATCCCTTCGCCGTCGGTCGTTGAGCTGCTGGCCGCCTTCGAGATGGACTGGCTGCTGCTCGACATGGAGCATGGCCCGGCCAACACCGAGACAGTAGAAGACCTGCTGCGGGCCATGAAGGGTACGGGCGTCACCCCGCTCGTGCGGGTCGTCGCCAACGATGTGGGGGTCATCAAGCAGGCGCTGGACCGCGGGGCCTACGGGGTGATCGTCCCGCTGGTGAACACGCCCGAGCAGGCGCAGGCGGCCGTAGCCGCGGCCAAGTATCCGCCGGAGGGGATACGCGGGGTGGCGGGCAGCCGGGTCAACCGCTTCGGCGCCGATCTGCCGGACTACTTCGCCCGGTGGAACAGCCAGGTGGTCGTAATATGCCAGATAGAGACGACCGAGGCGCTGGCGAGCGTGAACGAGATCGCCGCGACCCCGGGCGTGGACGTGCTCTTCGTGGGCCCCAACGACCTTTCCGCGAACCTCGGCTGCTTCCGCCAGTTCGACAATCCGGAGTTCAAGGCCGCGGTCGAGCGCGTCCTGGCCGCGACACGGCGACACGGGATCGCGGCGGGCTACATGGCCTCGAACGCCGAGGAGGCTCTGGAGCGTCTGGCCCAGGGGTTCCGGTTCGTGGCGGCCGGGAGCGATACGCGGCTGCTGTCCGGCGCGGCCGCGGCTACCTACGCGAAGATCAGGGCAGGGCTGGCTGAGAAGGCGAAGGCCCCCTAGACGATCACCTCGCCCGGCCGCTCTGCATCCACGAGCGGCAGGCTCGTGGGCACCAGGTCGGTGTACTTCATCCCGGCGCCGGTCAGCAGGAGCAGCACGCGATCACGAGGTGCGACGGCGCCGCAACCGATCAACTTGGGCAGCGCGGCCACGGTGGCCGCTGCCTCGGGCGCGGCGAAGACCCCCTCTGCCGAGGCCAACTCGCGCATCGCTGCCAGCATCTCTTCGTCGGCAACAGCGAGTGCCGTGCCGCCGCTTTGGCGTATCACCTGCAGCATCAGGTAGTCTCCGATCGCAACCGGCACGCGCAGCCCTGAGGCGACCGTCTGCGCGTTCTCGAAGGGCTCAGCGTGGTCCTTGCCTTCCAGATGGGCGCGCACGATCGGCGCGCATCCCGCGGCCTGCACCGCGACCATGCGCGGCCGGCGCGCCCCGATCCAGCCGAGCGCCTCCATCTCCTCGAGCGCCTTCCAGATGCCCACCAGGCCGGTCCCTCCGCCGGCCGGGTAGACGATGACATCCGAAAGATCCCAGGCCATGGCCTCGGCGATCTCGTAGCCCATGGTCTTCTTGCCCTCGACCCGGTACGGCTCCCGCAGGGTGGACACGTCGAACCAACCGCGCTCAGGCGCAAGCGCCCGCAGCACACGTCCGGCGTCGTTGATCAGCCCCTGGATGGCGTACGCGCGGGCGCCGTAGATGGCGCACTCCGCCTGGTTGATCGCCGGGGTATCCTGGGGCATGACGGTGTAGGCGTCCAGGCCTCCGCGCGCAGCGTACGCGGCCAGCGCCGATCCGGCGTTGCCGGCCGTGGGAACTGACAGCGCGCGCACGCCCAGCTCGCGCGCCCTCGAGACCGCGGCTGAGAGGCCGCGCGCCTTGAAGGTGCCGGTGGGGTTCTTGCCTTCGTCCTTGAGGAGCAGCGTCTCAAGGCCGTAGCGCCGGGCCAGGCGCGGCGCCTCGAGCAGCGGGGTCATCCCCTCGCCCAGACTCAGCACATTCCCGGGGTCGCGGACCGGCAGCACCTCGTGGTAGCGCCACATGTCCGGCCGCCGCCCCTGCAGCGCCTCGCGCGTGAGCGTCCGTGCCGCGGCGTCCAGATCGTAGCGGGCATAGAGCACCTTGCCGCACTCTGGGCAGACGCCCAGGAGTTGATCGGCGTCGAACCTCTGGTGGCAGGCGGTACACTCGAGATGTGAAAGGAAACTGTAGGCCATGTGCGACTCCCCGTGGCGGCGCTGGCTCCCGGCCCGGCCGCCAGCGCTATCCGACCACCTCGCGGAACACCCGCAGGAAGTTGAGCCCGAGCAGCTTGCGCAGCTCACCCTCGCCGAACCCCCGCTCCGCCAGCTTCATGGTCAGGTTGGGCCAATCGCCAAAATCCCTGAAGCCGTCTATGCGATAGTCCGGCGTCAGCCGGTGCTCCTCGTCCCGGAATCCGCCCCAATCAAATGAGTTGGCGCGGCGCTTGGGCATGGAGGCCGGATACTCGATGAGCGACTCGGTTCCGGGACCCGGACCGGCCTTGTCGGTGCCGATGCCTACGTGGTCTATGCCGCAGACGTCCACCAGGTGCTCGACGTGGTCGGCGAACGCGTCCAGGGTCGGTTCCTTTGACGTTGAGATGAACCCGGGTAGGACCACCACGCCGAAATATCCGCCCGAATCGGCCACCGCCTTTGCCAGCTCATCGGACTTGCCGCGGTCGTGGTAGCAGACCGCCTTGCTGCTCGAGTGGGATACGACGATTGGCGCCTTCGAGACCTTCAGCGCGTCCCAGCCCACCTGCTCGCTGCAGTGGCTGACGTCAACCAGCGTCCGCAGTTCGTTCAGCCGGGCCACGACCTCGCGGCCGAAATACGACAGGCCGCCCTGGTGGGCCTCGGTGCACCCGTCGCCGACCAGGTTGCGCAGGTTGTATGTCAACTGCACCATGCGCACGCCGAGATTGTGGAAGTACTCGATCCGGCTCAGGTCGTCGCCGTAGGGCGTGGTGTTCTGGAAGTCAAGGATCAGGCCGCGCTTCCCTTCGCGATAGGCGCGCTCGACGTCGGCGGCGCGGAGGATCGGTACCATCTCACCGCCCAGGGCTTCCATGTAGGCGTAGGCCTGCGCGATACGCCTGCCGGCCAGCTCGAACGCCTCGCTCATCCGGGCGGTCCCGGAGTAAGTGCCGCAGGCCACGGTGACGCCGGACCGCCGCCAGAGGTCCATGTACCGCCTGCGCGCCTCCTCGGAGGTCTTGATCTCGCGGGCCGCCATGTCCACGAGCGGCGGTGCGGCCTCCTCGCGCGACAACCCCTGGCGGACGAACTGGTCGAGCGCCGCCTTCATCTTTTCGGTGAACAGGAACCCGGTGGTGACCGGTGGCTGCTGGGTGTCTATCACGAGCGCGTCCTCATGGAGCTGCCGGGCCTCCTGCGGGGTTAGGGTGGGCTTCCTGCGCTGTGCCATCTTCTGCCTCCTTAGTGTCGCGGTTGCCCCTTCAAATGCGCGGGGAGATACCTGATGTCTTCAGCCCGAAGTCCTCTGTGGCCAGGCCAGCGACGTGGCGGCCGATGGCCAGCGCGGCCGTGGCCGCCGGCGACGGCGCGTTCAGCACGTGGATCGCACGCCGCGACCGCAGTATCCGGAAGTCGTCCACCAGCGTGCCGTCGCGCGCCAGCGCCTGCGCCCGCACGCCGGCGCCATGGCGGACCACGTCGGTCAGGCGAAGGTCGGGTACGAGTCGTTGCAGCGCGGCCACGAAAGCCCTGGTGCTGAAAGACCGCCAGACCTCGTGGAGACCGGTGCGCCAGTGACGTCCGGCCATCCGCCAGAACCCTGGATAGGTCAGGGTTTCGAGCATCTCGCCCGGATGCACGCGCCACCTGGTGTATCCCTCGCGGGCGTACGCGAACACGGCGTTGGGACCGGCCTCGACCTCGCCGTGCACGGTGCGCGTGAGGTGCACCCCCAGGAATGGGAACTCTGGATCGGGCACCGGGTAGATCAGTCCACGCACCAGGTACCGCCGCTGGGGCTTCAGCATGCAGTACTCCCCGCGGAAGGGTACGACGCGCACGTCCGGGGTCTCCCCGGCCATCCGCGCGACCGCATCGGAGTAGAGACCGGCGCAGTTCACCAAATAGCCCGCGCGCACTTCACCGCGCGTCGTCAACAGCCGGAGGCCGCCGGATTCCCCGGCGATCGCGGTCACGCGCGCGCCGGTTGCGATCTCCACACCGCGGCGCCGGGCCTCGGCTGCCATGGCGCGCGCCACCTCTTGGAAATCCACGATCGCCGTGTTGGGCGAGTGGATCGCGCGCAGGCCCGACGCGTGCGGCTCGATTTCCCGGATCTCCTCGGGGCCCATCTTGCGCAGGCCCTCCACGCCGTTGGCCACACCGCGAGCGAACAGATCGTCCAGGCGCGGCAGTTCGCGTTCGTCGGTGGCGACGATGATCTTGCCGCAGTTCTCATAGCGCACGCGGTGCTCATCGCAGAAGGCCTTCAGCAGCCCGTTGCCGTCAACGCAGAGCCGTGCCTTGTAGGACCCTGGCTTGTAGTAGATGCCCGAGTGGATCACGCCGCTGTTGTGCCCGGTCTGGTGGGCTGCCAGCTCGCGTTCCTTCTCGAGGACGATCATGCGGAGACCCGGATGCCGCGTGATCAGCGCCAGCGTGGTGGCCAGGCCCACGATGCCGCCGCCGACGACCGCAACGTCGTAGTGGGTAGCATCAATGCCGGAGAGGGAACCAACAGGCGTCATCGGTCTCGAATCGAGGTTTCTCCATGAGGAGTCGGCGCCCTGCATGGGATTCTGACCGCGGGGACAAATAAGCCGGGGACACCATTGCGGTATCCCCGGCCCCGGGCTGCTATCGTGCCCTTTCCTACATGCCTTTTCCCGGTGCCGGCGTCCTACTTCGCGCCCTTCCGGGCTAGGTAGTCCTCCACCTGGAGCAGGCCGCTCTCGCCGGCCATCCTGACGATGCTGAGCAGCGCCTCCATGCTGGACACTTCCTCGAGCTGCTCCTCAACAAACCACTGCATCGCGTTCTGGGTGGTGTAGTCGTTCTCCTTGATGGCCAGCTCCACGATCGCGTGGATCTGCTTGGTCACCGTGTTCTCCCAGTCCACGGAGAGCTTCACGCACTCCTCGGCGCTCTTGAACTTGCCCTTGGGAGCGGGAATGGCCGGGATGGCTACCGTGCCCCCCGCATCCAGGACATAGCGCAGGATGCGCATGCCGTGCTCGCGCTCCTCTTCCGCCTGGCTGTAGAAGTGCTTGGCCAGCCCGGTCAAACCCGCCGAGTCGAAGTGCGTGGCGATGGCGACGTACTGGAGCGAGGCCGCGAACTCATGGCCGATCTGCTCGTTTAGCGCGTTGTTCATCTTGTCGCTGAAGAACATGACTGCCTCCTCGTGTTTGGTACCACCGTGTGTGGCACACCGTGCGGATTACCACAGCGTGGGGTGTCGCCGCGTGTGGCTTCATTCTCCCGTCTAAACGAAACTAACGGGCGGTTCCTTCCCGGCTCGTGAGGATCTCAGGGCAAACGCGAACGCCGCGCCCAATGCGGGTAGGAACCCGGCCAGCAGGTACATCTGCCCGAGCCCGATCGCGCGTCCCAACAACCCTCCGCCGATCGCTCCCATGCCGATGCCGATCTCGTGAAAGACCCCCATCGTGCCCATGGCGCTCCCGCGTTCGTGGGCAGGAACCAAATCGGCTGCCAGCGCGTAGAGCGCGGGATTGCCCAGGCCCAAGCCCAGGCCCGAAAGCAAGGCAGCTACCAGCAGCCATCCTCCGGAGAGCAGCGAGGTCGCCCACATCCCGGCGGAGGCCAGGACCAGCGCCGGCCAGATGACCGCCAGGCGTCCATACCGGTCGGAGAGGCGTCCGGCAAGCGTCTGCGCCAGGAGAAGACCCGCGGCCTGTGCTACGAACACCATGCCCGGATTGGACAGGTCGCGGCGGCTGGCATGGACCGCCAGCAGGGCGACGTTCGTCCCAAACGTCACCGCGAGCGTCACCAGCAGCGAGCCCGGCATCAGGACCGCCAGGTTGATCAGCCGCGTACCGCGATGGTCGGCGGGATTGGGCGGGAGCGACCGCAAGGGCCCTGCAAGCAGCACGCCCAGCAGGCCGGCGGCAATGCACGCCGCGAACAGGGCTGGGTAACCGGCGGCCTGTGAGATCGCCACGCCGGCCGGCGGCGCTATTCCCCCGCTCAACGTCGCCGCCAGCCCAAACAGACTGAGGGCCTCGCCACGGCGCTGCGCAGGTGCGAGGTTGGCGGCCAAGGCCTGGCTCGCCGTCACGAAGAACGCGATCGCCAGGCCGGAGGTGGCCCGCAGGGCAAGCAGCGCGCCCACCGAGGGTGCCAGCCAGTATCCGAGCGCGCAGAGCGCGTAGATCGCCGCGCCGACCGTCAGCGGCGCCACGCCGTTCCCGCGGTCAACCCACCATCCGGCGAGGGGTCGAACGAAGAGCGCCACAACCGCGACCAGCCCAATCATCAGCCCAATCACGGCGTCATCGGCTCCGAGCCGCACCGCGTACAGGGGGAGAGCAGCGGTCAGCAACTGGAATCCAAAGAAGGTGGTCATGGCGACTATCCAAAGGTCAACAAACGCGCGGCTGAAAAAGCGCTCGTGCCGGGGCCGCAATGTCAGCAAGGCCTCGACGGGTACGGCGGGACAAGTTCGTGGGGCGGGACTTCCATGGTCGCTCTGTTCTATGTGCGGCCGCGGCTTCCTGGGGTTATCAGGAGAGATACTTCGTGATCATCGCGCCCACCGCCGCGTCGCACGCCCGGAAACCGCCCTCAGAACCACAGTTGGTCGCGGCCAGGAACGCGGCGTTCCGTGCCGGGGCAAGCCAGATGACCGCGTACCAAAGGGTGTTGCTGCCGGCATGGGTGAGGGCAGTCCCATCGGCCCAACCTCTTTGCACCACGCCCCATCCCAGGGCGTAGCCCTGCCCGAACTCATCCCGGTGGAGGCGCCGAAAGCTCTCGGTACCGACCAGGAGGCCGGGCTCACCGCGCGCCCCCCTGAGGTGGAGCGCGGCATAGCGTGCCCAGTCACTCATCGAGCAGTGGACCGTGCCTGCCGGCCCGATCGCCTGCGGGTTGTCTGCGTCGGGTCCCGGCGCAACTGGATGGCAGCCGGCGGGCGTATGCCCCCACGGCTGAGTGAAGCCCGGCGCGCCGAAGCCCACGGTGTTCATCCCCAGCGGGCTAAAGAGTTTCTGGCGCATCAGGTCCTCCCATCTCTGCCCGGTCACCTGCTCGGCGAACGCGCCGGCGATCGCATACCCGAAGTTCGAGTAGATCATCCGCGAGCCCGGCTCGGCCACCGGCGCGCGGGAAAGGACTATTTCGATCAACGCGCGCCTCTGCTGCGGGAGGGGTCCGGTCAGTGCGCGGACCTGCGGCCAGATCGCCGGGTCCGGGCTGCGATCGTCGGGCAGCCCGGATCGGAGAGAGAGCAGGTGCACCACCGTGACCCGATGGTAGCCGGGGTGGATCTTGCCCAGCATGTCCGGGAAGACGTCTGCCACCGTCGCTCCCCAGGACAGCATACCTTGTTCGACCAGCAGGGCGATGAGCGTGGCCGTCATGGACTTGGTGCACGAGCCGATGTGAAACCGATCGTGCACCTGCACGCGATCGTCGGTTCCGGAGCGACGCACGCCAGTCGCGCCGATCGCTGCAACGTCGCTGCCCTGCACGAAGGCGCCGGCCAGCGCGGGCATTCGGTGCGCAGCGCGGACCGGCTCGAGCAACCCGTCCAGGCTCTCGGGCGCTGCCTGAGCCAGGCACGCCTTCTCCACGATGGTGACGGGCAGGAAAGTGGCGCCTGCGCCAAGAGCCGCGAGCCTCAGGAGGGTCCGCCTGTTCAGGTGGTAGGCCGTCATCACCAGGGGATGCGGCGTGTGTGCGAGAACCGCCTTTCCTGTGGACCGTGCGCCGCTGTCATGGCCGGTTACAGGCGACGCCCTGATCGCCGCACAGGTGACACTCGCGGCCGCGTCGCCCGAACCGTGGCGCCTCGCCGGTGGCCGCCCGGTTTCCCTGGCCTCGGTGGCCGGCTGCTTCGTCTGCTTCCCAAGGGGATCCAAAGGCCCAGGGGCGGCAGGCGATGCCGGCTGGGCTGCCGCAGCATGGCTGACAGACGGCAGGCTGCTGGCGGTGTCCGTTGTCGGCGGGCGGGCGCCCGCGGCCTATGAGCCGGGGCTGCTTGCCCTGCGCGAGGGGCCGCTGCTGGAGGCGGCAGTGCGCGGCCTGCCCGGAGCGCCGGAGGTGCTCATCGTCAACGCCACGGGCCGCGACCATCCGCGACGCGCCGGCCTGGCGCTTCACCTGGGTGCCGTGCTGTCGCTGCCTACTGTGGGCATCACGGCAAGGCCGCTGGTTGCCGGGGGAGACTGGCCGCCCGACGAGAGCGGTGCCGCCAGTCCCCTGCGGATCGGCGATGAGGTCGTCGGGTTCTGGCTGCGCACAAGACGCGGCACACGCCCCCTGGCCGTGCATGCCGCCTGGCGTACCGATCCCGAGACCGCCCTGGCTGTCGTCGTGGCCGTGACCGGGGACGCCCGGACGCCCGAACCGCTACGTCTGGCGAGGCGCGCGGCACGGGAGGCGCGCGCGATGAGGGCTCCCGAAAGGGATATCTGGAATCGCAGCAAACAGTAGTACCAAGTCAATCAGGATCAACAGGGGGGCGATGCAGATGTCTGACGCGATTCGCCTTGTAGACTACTTCTACACCGAGGCGAGCGACAAACCAGGGGAGGGCGCCCGCGTACTGGGCCACCTCAAGGAGGCCGGTGTCAACCTGATCGGCTTTCACGGCTTCCCGAAGGGCCGGCGGGCGCAGCTCGTCTTCCTTCCTTCTGACCCTGCGGCATTCAAGGCCGCGGCCAGAAAAGCAAAGTGGAAGGTCGTCGGCCCGAAGAAGGCCTTCGTAATCGAAGGCGACGATCGGGTCGGCGCCCTCGTCGAGCATTTCCAGAGGCTGGCCGCCGCCAAGGTCAACGTCACGGCATCAGATGCCGTCAGCGCCGGTGCCGGGCGATTTGGCGCGATCTTCTGGGTAAAGGCACGCGACGTGAAGCGCGCGGCCAAGGCCCTGAGCGCGGGTTAGGGTCAGGTGCGGAACTCGCCGCTGCTAATCCTCGCCGCCCTCGTGTGCCTGGCGCCGCCCGGCATGCTCCATGCCGCGGCCGCCCCGGTAGCCCTGCCCAAGCCGGCGGCCTCGCCCACGCCGAGTCCGGCGATCAGCGCGCTATCGCGCCTCAGCGGGCCGGCGTTCGACGTCGCCTTCATGCGGGAACTCATCCCCATCCACGAAGAAGCCGTGGAGATCGCGATGGCCGCCACACTGCACGCCGATCACACTGAGCTGCTGCGGTGGAACCAGGTGATGATCGACCGCAAGAGCGCTCAGGTCCGCCAAAAGCTGGCCTGGCTGCAGGAGGCCGGCGCTGCGCCGGGCCGGCGCAACGTAAGTGTCGTGACTGAATCGGTGAAGAGGATGCGGGGACTGCGGGGCGCCGCGCTCGAGCGGGCCTACCTGTCCCTGATTGCCGCGCACCTCGAGCAGAGCACAGCCCTGGCCAGACTGGCCGCAACGAAGGCCGACCGGCAGGAGCTGAGGAGCATGGCCCAGGCGATCGTGGCCGTGGAGGTCAGGGAGGTTGCCCGGCTCCGCGCCTGGCAGAGGGCCTGGTACCCGTAGATCCCTGTTGTGCTGGCGGGCGATCCGTGAGAGAATATCTGGGCATCGCAGAACAAGTTCGATCTGTGGTAGCTTGCAGGACAAGGTGGGAATAGCATGGCAACAGGTACAGTGAAGTGGTTCAGCTCTGAGAAGGGGTATGGCTTCATCACCCCGGACGACGGCACGAAGGATCTGTTCGTGCACTTCAGCGGCATAGAGGGGGAAGGGTACAAGTCCCTCTCTGAGGGGCAGAAGGTCGAGTACACCCAGACCCAGGGCCAGAAGGGCCCGCAGGCAACTGGAGTTCGGCCAATCGGGTAGCGTCTTCGACAATCCGTTCTGTCCGTCGAGGCTTGTCCACGAGACAGATGCAGGCCTGGGATAACGCTGCCCAGGCCTGTTTGCACGTGCGGCCTCGGTGGACGCCGTGCCTGAACAAGAGCGGGATAACTAGGACATCGGGGCCCTCGAGACGAAGTTCACGGAAGTTAGATAACGACCTCGGAGGGGGTGACAGCGATGCGACACCGGTCATTCGGCAGGAGTGCCGCGTGGGCAGTCTGCCTCTGTCTGGTGGGCAGCCTGATTCTACCAAGCGTCGCCCACGCCAGAACGGCGGAGGAGATTGACGCGAGCGTGAACGCGGCGCTGGCTCGGTTCACGAAGCAGGTGCAGGGATCCAGGGAACTCCTCCAGACCGCCAGGGGCGTCCTCGTGTTCGCGGGCGTAATCAAGGCCGGCGTGGGCGTCGGGGCTGAGTACGGGGAGGGCGCCCTGCGCATCGGCGGCAAGAGCGTGGGATACTACAGCATCGCGGCGGCCTCGATTGGGCTCCAGTTGGGGGCCCAGAAGAAGGATATCATCATCGTGTTCCTGGAGGATGCCGCCCTCAGGAAGTTCCAGGCCAGCCAGGGCTGGCAGGTAGGTGTTGATGGCTCGGTTGTGTTGATTGACGTGGGGGTCAACGCTTCCATAGACACGACGAAGATCAATCAGCCCGTCGTGGGATTCGTGGTGGGCCAGAAGGGGCTCATGTACAACCTGACCCTCGAGGGGTCTAAGATATCCAAGCTCAAGAAGTAGACTGTTGGCCGTAGACGTCAACCACAGACCAGACAGCCGCGCGCTCGCACCGGTGTCGGGCGCGCTGGCCTGGCTGATGGTCGCGCACTTCACGAACGACCTGTACAACAACTTCCTGCCCGCGTTGCTTCCGATACTGGCCGATGTGCACGGCATGACGCTTGGCAGAGCAGGGCTCTTGATCTCCATATCCACCATCTCCGGATCCCTGTTCCAGCCCGTGTTTGGATACGTCGCCGACAGCACCCAGTTGCGCCTCATCGCGGCGATCGGCCTGTCCTGCGCGGCGCTTGGGTCAGCTTTGCTCGGCATGGCCCCGTCGTACATGTGGCTCGCACTCGTTACGGTGCTCCACGGCATCGGCACGGCGGCCTTCCACCCGCAGTCGGCCGGGTTCATCCACCTCCTATCGGGCAATCGCAAGGGAACAACGATGGCGGTCTACATCATGGCGGGGCAGTCCGGACAGGCGCTGAGCCCGATGTTCGCCGCCTACGTAGCCGTCCGCGCGGGACTGCCGTGGGTGGCCCTGACGGCCGTGCCGGCCCTGCTCGTTTCGCTCGCGATCATGCGCGTCGTCCCCTGGCATTGGCGAGTCACGCAACAATCGGGCGTATCCGCAGGGCTGCAACGGGCAGTGCGGCAGAATCTCGGCGGGCTGGCGCGTTTGATGGTGCTCATCATGACTCGCGCCACCCTCGTGCACATCATGCTGGCGCTTTTGCCGTTCATGTATCGCGACCGGGGCGCGCCCGCCACCGAGGGAGCTGCTGCGATAGCCGCCATGATATTCGCAGGAGCGCTCGGCGGAATGGTCGGAGGGTATCTGTCGGACCGCTATGGCCGGCGCAAGGTCTTGTTCGTCTCGTTCGCGCTGGCCTCGCCGCTGTTCCTGGCCGCGATCCTGTCCAGCGGGCCTGCGACGATGATCTTCCTCGTCCTGGGAGGTGCCGCGCTGCTGGGCTCGTCGTCCCTGGTCACGGTGGAGGCGCAGAGCCTGCTGCCCGCGCACGCGAGCATGGCCGCGGGCCTGATGCTGGGCGTAAGCATGGGCATCGGCGGCATCCTTGTCGGGCCGGTCAGCGCGATCGCGCAGGCGGTTGGAATCATCCCCGTGCTGATCGTGGTAAGTTTGCTGCCGCTGCCAGGAAGCATCCTGACGCTGTCACTGGCCGGACACGATCCGGGGAAGGAACCGCGCCTCACGCCACCCCGGGCAGCTTCAGTTCATCCGCGCGATGGCAACTGACGAAGTGGCCGGGCGAGATCTCCCGGAGGGCCGGCGGTTGCACGCCGCAGAGGTCGGTGGCGTGGGGACAGCGCGGGTGAAAGTAGCAGCCCGATGGTGGATTGGCCGGACTCGGGACCTCGCCCTTCAGTTCGACGTCGCCGCTTCTGTAACGAGGGTCGGGTACGGGCACCGCCGCCATTAGCGCCGCAGTATAGGGATGCCTGGGCGTATCGTACAGCTCTTGCGTGGTCGCCATCTCGGCGATCTTGCCGACGTACATCACGACAACCCGGTCGCAGATATGCTTGACCACACTGAGGTTGTGCGCGATGAACAGGTACGTAAGACCCATCTCCCGTTGTAGATCCAGCAAGAGGTTCAGTATCTGCGCCTGCACGGAGACGTCCAGCGCAGAGATCGGCTCGTCGGCGACCACGAGACGAGGATGCAGCGCCAGCGCGCGGGCAATGCCGATGCGCTGCCGCTGGCCCCCGCTGAAGGCGTGGGGAAAGCGCTGCATGTACTCCGGCCGAAGGCCGACCAGTTGTAGCAGTTCCGCGACACGCTCGACACGCCTCTGGCGGTCCTTCACCCCGTTGACCAGCAGTGGCTCGCCCACGGTGTCGAATATCGTCATGCGCGGATTGAGGGAGCCGTACGGGTCCTGGAAGATCATCTGAACCTGCGAGCGGAGCGGGCGGAGGTCCTGCCGCGGCAGTTTGGCTAGGTCCACGACCGAGCCTTCGGCCGTCTGGAACAGGATCTCGCCGCCGGTGGGTGAGTAGGCCCGCAGGATGCACCGGGCCGCGGTTGTCTTGCCACACCCGCTCTCACCGACCAGGCCGACGGTCTCGCCATCCCCGACGGCGAAACTTATGCCGTCCACGGCGCGAATGTGTCCGACAACACGCCGCATGAAGCCCTTCTGGATTGGGAAATACATGCGGAGGTTCCTGACCTCCAGCAGCGGCCGGGAGTGCTGCGAAAGCCGGGAGTCCTGCGAAGGCCCTGTCACGTCCGCCCCTCCGATTGGTCGTGCAGGAAACAACTCACCAGGTGCCCGTCTGGGGTCGGCCGCAGGGTTGGAATCTGCTGGTCGCACGTCCCGGGCATGAAGTGCAGGCAGCGCGGATGGAACGGACAGCCGCGGGGACGATTGAATGGATGCGGAATAGAGCCGCTGATCGTTGGAAGAGTGACCCGCGGTGTCGAGCGGATGCTCGGAATGGATCGCAGGAGCGCCTGAGTATAGGGATGCTTGGGCGCGTGGAAGATGCCGTCCACGGGTCCCTGCTCCATCACCAGGCCGAGGTACATCACCAGCACGTAATCCGCCGTGTTGGCGATGACCCCCAGATCGTGGGTTATGAAGATGATGGCGGAGTTGCGCTTCTCCTGGAGTTGCCGCAGCAGGCGCAGCACCTGGGCCTGGGTGGTGACGTCCACCGCGGTGGTGGGCTCGTCGGCAATCAGCAGCCGCGGATTGCACGATAGCGCCATGGCGATCATGGCCCGCTGGCGCAGACCGCCGCTCAACTGCCAGGAGTAGTTGTCCAGCCGCTGCTCGGGGGCAGGGATTCCAACATCACGAAACAACCCCGCGGCGATCCGGCGGGCCTCCGCCTCACTCACGGCCTGGTGCAGCGTGATTGCTTCGATGACTTGATTGCCGACCGTGTGCACCGGGCTGAACGCCGCCATGGGTTCTTGTGGAATGAGGGCGATCTCACCCCCGCGTATGTTGCGCATCTCGCGGCCGGTGGGGTCCAGTTTGGCCAGGTCCAGGACAGGGTCGTCGCCGCTGCCGTCGAGCCCGGAGCGCGGCCGGCTGAGGAGGATCTCACCCGAGACGATGCGTCCCGGCGGCTCGACAATCCGCAGGATGGCCTTGACGGCCACGGTCTTACCGCAGCCGCTCTCGCCGACGATGCCGAAGACCTGGCCGGGGAAAACGTCGAAGGACACGCCGTCTACGGCCTTGACGATCCCCTCATCCAAGAGGAAGTGGACCTTCAGGTCCCGCACCGAGAGGAGGGGCAGAGTCCGGTCACCCTGTCGCTCAGTAACCATAAGGGTCGGCAGCATCGCGCAGGCCGTCTCCAACAAGATTGAACGCCAGCACGGCCAGAATCACGAACAGGCCCGGGATGAGCAGCCAGGGCGCATTCGCGACGGTCTGGATGTTCTGCGCTTCCTGCAGCAGTACTCCCCAACTAATCGCCGGCGGCCGAATGCCCAGGCCCAGGTAGCTTAGAGACGTCTCGCTGATGATCATCACCGGGATGGCCAGGGTGCTCGCGGCTATGATGTGGCTGGCCACGGCCGGCAGCATGTGGCGCGTAATGATGCGGAACCGGCTGCACCCCGCCAGCTCGGCGGCGAGGACGAAGTCCTCCTCGCGCAGGGACAGAAACCGGCCGCGCACCTCCCGTCCCAGCGTGGTCCAGCCGATGAACGCAAGAATGACGGTGATCGCGAAGAACACCTTCTGCGGCGGCCAGTCCTGCGGCAGCGCTGCGGTCATGGCGAGCCAGATGGGAATCGTGGGCAGGGACTGCAGCAGTTCAATCAGCCGTTGTATGACCAGGTCCGACCATCCGCCGAAATAGCCGGAGATGCCTCCCAGCAGGGCCCCCAGGATCATGCTGAGCGTGACGGCGATCAGGCCCACGGTCATTGAGGTTCGCGTACCGTGCATCAGGCGCGACCATTGGTCGCGGCCCATCCGGTCGGTTCCGAGCAGATACACCCTGCCTTGAGCGCTGCTTCCGGTGCCCAGGAGGTGAACGTCAGTCTCAAAGAGCCCCAGCACCTTGTACCTGTAGCCGCGTGCAAACAGGCGGATGGGCACCCTCTTCGTCCCGTCAATGCGCCACTCCATGCGAAGTGTGACGGGATTCCGCTCCCCGACAACCGCGGGCGTTGACATGCGGGGTCGCCAGCCGTCGAAGAAGTCGAGGCGCTGCGCGGGTATGAAGGCCATACGCGCATCGGTGATCTCTGGATGCTGGGTGCCGAAGAAGTCGGGGAACAAGACCACGGCATAGAAGACGATCAGCACGGCGCAACTGGCAAGCGCCAGGCGGTGCTTCCTGAAACGCCACCAGATGAGTTGCCAGTTGGACGCCAGCGAAACCCGCTCTTCGGCCTCGGTTACAAGGGGCCCCGCGAGCTGGATGACGGCCTCCTCGGCCTGTGGATTCCCAGCCACCGCGCTCTAGCCCTCCATCCTAATCCGCGGGTCGGCCCAGGCCAGCAGCACGTCGGAGATCAACGTGCCGACTATGGTGAGGAAGCAGTATATCAAGAGGATGCTGCCCGCCAGGTACATGTCCTGACTTATGAGCGCGCGCAACAGGAGCGGGCCGATGTTGGGGAGGTTCATCACGGTGGCGACGATGAGGCTCCCAGAGAAGAGCTGCGGCAGGTACCAGCCGATGGTGCTCACCAGCGGGTTCAGCGCGATGCGAACCGGGTACTTCAGAACGAGCCGCCACTCCGACAGCCCCTTGGCGCGCGCCGTGACGACATACGGCTTGTTGAGTTCGTCCAGGAGGTTGGCGCGCATGATGCGCGTGAGACGGGCTGTCCCGGCAATGCCGAGGATGATTACCGGCAGCCAGATGTGCTTGAGCAGGTCGCCGAAGCGCGCCAGACTCCACGGCGCTTGGACATACTCGGGAGAGAAGAGTCCGGTAATGCTGATACCGAAATGGGAAAAGGCGAGCCACATAAGGACCAACGCCAGCAGGAAGTTGGGCGTCGCCACGCCGACGTAGTTCAGCACTGCAAGCGCGTAATCGAGGAACGAGCGCGGATGCGTCGCCGAGTAGATGCCGGCCGGAATCGCCACCAGCCATGTGAAGACGAAGGAGATAAGAGCGAGCAGAACCGTGAGCAGCAGGAGTTCGCCTATCAACTCTCGATTCGGGCGCTGATACTCCAGGGACAGGCCCAGGTCGCCCTTCAGCAGGCTCTCCATCCAGCGGACGTACTGGATGTAGATCGGCTGGTCGAGCCCAAACTGCCGCTTCAGCGCCTCGACCTGCGCCAGGTCAACGGAGGAACCGGTCGCCGCCAGCATTGAGACGTAGCTGGTCAGGAAGTCGCCCGGCGGCGCCTGCACCAACAGGAAGACCAGAATCGAGAAGACGAGGAGCAGGGCGGGAAGGAGGAGCAGGCGTTGGACTACGACTCGCAGCACCGGAGCTAAACCTCGCCTTCAGCTAAGCGGCGGGCAGCAACGGCATAGCGCCGTTGCCACCCACCGCCGCGTGTCACTTATCTCACTTCTTGTAGAAGAACTGCTCGGTGCGGGCATTCCCCGGCGTGCGCAGCGGCCAGTCCTTGGCCAGCTTGGTCGGGACATTGCGCATCCTCGCGTTGACCACAGCCACCCCCTGGTCCAGCGGGGTCAGGCCGACGGTCCCGATCTCGAACATGTTGTCCACCCAGATCCTGAACATCTCCTGGGCTATCCTGGCCTGCTCCCTGGGGCCGACCGTCCTGCCCCTGTCGATCAGCTCGACGATCCTCTTGGTCTCGGCGGGAGGTTCAACACCTTCCCTTCCTCCCGTATCGTACCACTGCTTCCACAGAGGTCCCGTGGTGATCGTCCCGTAGAGGAGGGAGCGCGGGTCGTACTTCGGCACGCCCGTGAACGGGAAGCCCGAGGTGTCCTGATTCCAGATCTCTGCCTGGAGATCGTTGGCCATTCGCATCGTGAAATGCAGCGCCCGCTCGCGGACCTGGACGAGGGTCCTGATGCCGACCCGCTCCCAGTCTTTGGCGATCAGCTGCGCGATGTCGGGCCAGGGGCCGAAGACGGGGACCACGGAGAGCTCGACGATAGCGCGTCTGGTTGTGCCGGGAAGGAGACGGAACCCTTCCGCGTCCTTTCGATCCAGACCGACCCTGTCCAGCATCCTGTTGGCTTCGTCAGGCCGATGCTCGGTGTACTTCTTCGCCACTGCATCGCCCGGGTAGTAGGGATGCCACGGCGCGGCCACGGGCTGACGGGCTTCACCCAGGCCGAGGAACGCGGACTCCTTGATCTCGTTGCGGTTGATGGCGAGCGACATGGCGATGCGGAAGTCCCTGTTCTGGAACATCCTGGCCAGGTCGGGATCCCTGGTGTAGGTCTGGTTGAAGGTGACGGAGGCGTCCCCGCCGCCGAAGGCGCCCCAAAGGATGATGCGGAACTTGCCGGACTTCTTCTCGTGCTCCTTGAGCACAGGATAGTTTACCAGGCTGATGTGTCGCTCCTGCATGTCCAGTTGGCCGGCGATCGCCGCCAGGTTCAGGGAAGCGACATCGGTGAAGAACTTGAACTGGACGAAGTCTATGTAGGGCAGCTGGTTACCTTCCTTGTCCACGCCCACAAAGTATGGGTTGCGCCGCAGGATGAAGAGCTGGTCGCTGACACGGGTCACCGGCACCCAGGCCGCCATGGTGGGGCGCTCCGGATTTTCCGGCGGGTGGTTCCTGGCCGCGAGGAGCTCCACCCAGGTCCTGAACTTGGCCTCGGCAACCATCCTGTCCAGCTGCGCCTTGTCCGCGTACCGGGCGTGGAACTGCTTCAGGTACTTGGATGGCAGGAAGACCGCGTAGACACGGTCGCCGCTGTCCTTGTTGGCGAGCTCCAGCAGGAAAGTGGTGTTTGGTTCCTTGTACACCCAGCGGACCGTGTAGTCGTCTATCTTTTCAACTACGACGGTCGAGCCATCCTTGTTCTTCATCCAGGTCGGGATGGCAGGAACGAGGTCCTTGTTTAGCAGGACATCGTTGTACCAGAACATAATGTCGTCGGCGGTGAAGGGGGTGCCGTCCGACCACCTGGCTCCCCTGCGCAGTGTAACCGTCCAGGATGTGTAATCCTTTGAAGGCTCTATCTTCGAGGCCAGCTTCATGTCAACCTTGGTGCCGTCTGGCGAGTAGCGAACCAGTGCATCGTAGACAATGCGGTGGTAGTTGTTGAAGTCACCGGGGCCCAGGAAACCTCGCCGCCATACGCCTCCGTACTGGCCGATGCTTTCGAAGGCCTCAACGATGAGTGGGTCTTCGGGCAGGCGCTGGCCCACCGGTGGCAGTTTCCCCGCCTTGACGAGCTCGGCTAGCATGGGCGCTTCCTTGTACTTGGGCGCCTGAGCCAGGGCGTGCGTAGGCGCTGGGGCATAGGTGCCCGCGCACAGCGCGAGAATGGCAATCGTGAGGATCACGAGGCGATGCCGTTTGCCCTTCATGTGTGCACCTCCATTCTTCCCATCTCACTCCGAGGGAGTGATCCCGTTCCGAGACCGGACACCACCGTGTCTACCGTCGGGCCCCACCTCCTCCCCTTACAGAGGTCTGATTTCTCAAGCCGTACACGGCCGAAGTCCCAGCCGTTCATCTCGCACACGACCCTCATGTGGCTGTCCCAGGTGGGCTCGTCTTTGGGTCTCCCCCCCATGAAGGCGTCTACGCACAGATAGCGCAACCGCTGCGGGCCGGTGTACGCGATCTTGTGGAATGTATGTGGAGGTATGCGGACCAGATCCCCGGGATTCACGGGGTAGTACTCCGGCGCCTCGCCGATTTGCACGACTCCAACGCCCTCCAGAACGTAGAAGACCTGCTCCGTATCGTGATGGACGTGCAGCGGAGTGGCTTCACCGGTTTCCAGCGTGACCACGAATGCCTCTGAGGTCTCCGCCTCGGCTCGATCCATGACCAGATCGTTGGTGTGGGTCGGTAGACGATAGCGGACGGTGTCTTTGGTACTGAAGACATATCTGTTCATCTATGTCCTCCCCCTGCCTGGACAAGCGCATCTATCGCCTCGGGCGGCGTTCCCGGGCTGACACCGCCGCCGGCAGAAAGAATCAGCCCCCGTCCGCCGGTCTTTCGCACGCACTCGTGCGCCCAATCCGCCACTTCTGCCGGCGCGCCGCGCGTCATTGCATCCAGAGGCGGGACGTTGCCCATCAACGCAATGCCCGGCATCTTTGCTTGGATGTCGGCAATATCCATGGTGTGGCTGAAGTTGAAGACATCGAAACCGAGCGTGGCCAGGGGGCCGGCCAGGTGCGCGCAGCGGGTGTCGTTGTGGAAGATCTTGATCAGCCCGTCGAACTCGCGAAATACGCGGGAGAGGCGCGGTCGGGCAAACTCCTCGAACATCTGGGGCGAGAGCATGCCGACGATATCGTCGAGCAGCAGTACGCCTTCGGGCGCGCGGAGTACGCCCAGTTGTGCGCGCAGCCAGGCGATGGTAGTCTCCGTGAGCACATCTAGGAGGCGCCCGCTGGCCTCGGGTTCGACTTTGAGCGCGACCAGGAACTCGCTCACGCCGAGCAACCATGCCGCCACGGCGAACGGACCGCGCGCGGCCACCACCCGTACCTTGACTCCATCCGGCAACAGCCGGCGTTCCGCGTCGGCGTAGCGCTGAAGGACGAGTGGCATCAAGCCGTGTCGCTGTGGGTCTGGGGGGTCCATCCCTGCCAGCACGGCAAGACCGCCGACTACGGGTTCTATTGACGGCGGTTGGTCGTGATGCCAGAGCACGCGCGCGCCAAAGGCGGAGGGTTCGATTGCCATGCCGTACTCGACCCAGAATCCGGGAATCCAGGCCACCTCGGGAAACCGGTCGAGGAGCCGCAGATTGACGCGGAGCCACTCGTCGGGCCGCAGGAAGTAGTCCAGGGTATCTATGCCGGCGTAGCCGGGCAGCCATGGGCTATCTACGATCAAGGCCACGGGTATCCGGTCGGCCTGCCCGCCCCGCGCGACTGCAACGAACCGTTCCCAGGGTGACATCGCTCTATGCGTTGGCCGGCGGGCTGCCGCTGCCGGGGCCGCTGCTGACGGGGCCGCCGCCGCCGGGGCTGCCGCCGCCGGGGCCGCCGCCGCCGGAGTTGCCGGATGGCGCGGGCCCTGTGGATTCGCGGACGGTCAGCGGGCTTTCCATCAGCGTGTAGCCCTCGCCGGGAGGCGGCTGCCCCTGGATCACGCGGCGCAGGAGCTGCACCGCCAGGCGGCCCATGCGGTACTTGGGTTGGGCAATGGTCGTCAGGGGCGGGTCCGCGTGAGCCGCCATCGCGATATCGTCGAAGCCAATAACCGAGATATCCTCCGGCACCCGCAGGCGGTGTGCCCGCACGGCGTGCAGGACGCCAAAGGCCATGATGTCGTTGTAGACAACTACGGCGGTCGGGCGGTCCACCGGTGCCTGCGCGAGCAGTGAGCTCATGGCCAGAAACCCTCCGCTCACGTTCGGGAGACTGCTTACGCACAGTTCGGGCCGCAAGGAAAGCGCTGCTTCAGCCAGCGCGTTCTCGATCCCGCGACGCCGGGCCTGTGAAGCCTCGGAGGCGCTGGGGCCGGATATGCAGGCGATGCGCGTGTGATTCAGATCAAGAAGGTGACGCGTCGCGCGGTAGGTGGCGTTTTCGGAGTCAACGGTCACGCAAGGGATCTCGGGGTGCCGGAGGCACCGATTCAGCACGACCATCGGCATCCTGTGGCGGCTGCGCACAGATACCAGCTGCTCGAATGAGAGGCGTGAGCCGCAGATAACGGCACCACTGATTGACTGTCCGGCCAGCGCGCGGAGGATCTGTTCTTCGCGCTGCGGGTTCTCGGTCGTATCAACCAGGACCGTCAAGGAGCCGTCCATGCCTCCCTCGTCTTGAACGCCCCGTGCGATCTCAGCAAAGAAGGGGTTCAGAATGTCGGGAACCAGGAGAACGATGGCGCCCTGCAGAGCAGAGGCGTTCGGACGCGTGCGGTGTGATTCATAACCCAAGGCGGTGAGGGAAGCAACGACGCGAGCGCGGACGCTTTCGCGCACCGGTGCGCTGTTGTTGAGCACGCGGGACACCGTAGACAGGGAAACCCCGGCGTCCCTTGCCACATCAGAGAGGTTCGGGTGAGATCTCCTGACGTTCACGAGACTCTCACGCCCATGCCTTCCTCGTCGCGGCTGACGTTCTGTTTCTTTTCTGAAACTATTAGACTATTATTCGCAAATCATGTCAAGGCCTCGCATACCCGCCGAACTCCCACACCGCTTCCCACATCGCGACGATGTTCCGGGGCGGCGCGTCGGCCTGGATGTTGTGCACGGTGCTGAAGACAAAGCCACCGCCGGGCGCGAGGGACTCGATGTTGCGCTTCACGTCATCCTTCACCTGCTGGGGTGTGCCGAACGGCAGGACCTCCTGCGTGTCAACGCCCCCGCCCCAGAAGGCAATCTCGCCGCCGAAGTCGCGCTTCAGGCCGGACGGCTCCATCCCGCCTGCGCGTATGTGCACCGGATTCAAGATGTCTACGCCCAGCTCGATGAAGTCCGGCAGGAGCGGGCGCACATTGCCGCACGAGTGGAAGAAGAGCCGGGCCGTGGGGGCGAGTTGCCTTATGCGATCGAACAGGATCTTCAGTCGCGGCTTGAGGAGATTGCGGAACATGCGCGGAGAGATGAGCTGCGACGTTTGCGTCCCGTAATCGTCTGCTTCCGAGACCACGTCAATCACGCCGGCGAGCCGGGGTAGGGCCATTTCCCAGAAGGTCAGTTTGAGTTCGAGCATCTTGTCCAGAATCGCGCACGCGAGCACCTCGTTGGCCGCCATGTCCGCCAGGAAGTCCTCCGCGCCGCGCACGCGCTGGGCCATTTCGAGGATCCCTGCCAGCACGCCCTTGATCATCACTGCCTTGCCCTGCGCACGGTACTCCATGGCCTGCTCTTGCAGGCCTGCGATGCGCCGCGGATCGCCCGTGTTGGGCCATCCGTACGAGCGAACGTCGTCGAGGGTGAGGGCCGCCCCTTCCAGTGGAGAGCGCACTATCGAATAGTACAGGCCGTCGGGTTTAGGGCGCCGATGCGTGATGCCCCACTCATCGGTGTACTCCCAGGCGTCGCCCACATCCGCATTGACGATGCGCCAGTTGTGGCTGTTGAGCGGGAACAATCCGCGCACATCAACGTCGAAGCGCTCAACCAGGTCCTGGTCCGGCAGGACAAGCTGCTGGATCGCATCGCAAATCCGCGGCTCTGCGGGCGGGAGGCCGATGTGTTCGCGGAGACCCTGGTAGGCGAGGACGTGAATGCCGGTGACCTGCGTGCTGCCGAGATCAAACGGCACGCGGTCGGGTTCGCGGTGATCAATCGCGGTGAGCAGGCGCTCGCGGGAGTTCATCGTCCCTCGGTTAGCCCCAGGACGTTCCTCGCAATCCTCACGGCGGCGGTCGCGTTCTCGCCGTACCCGTCGGCGCCGATCCCCGCGGCGAACCGGTCCGTTACCGGGGCGCCGCCCACCAGGACCTTCACGCGCTCCCGTAGCCCTGCCTCCACAAGGGCGCGGACTACCGCATCCATCTGGGGCATGGTGGTCGTCAGCAGGGACGAGATCCCGAGAATCTCCGCCTGGTGCTCGCGCACCGCCTGGACGAAACGCGCGGCGGGAACGTCCACCCCTAGGTCCACCACCTGGAACCCTGCACCTTCCAGCATCATCGCGACCAGGTTCTTCCCGACGTCGTGCAGGTCGCCCCTTACGGTCCCGATGACCACCGTGGCGACCGGCCTAACGGCCCGCTGCGCCAGGAGCGGCTTGAGGAGCGCCAGGCCCGCCTGCATCGCCCGCGCTGAGACCAGCATCTCCGGCACGAAGTACTCCTGGCGCTCGAACCGCGCCCCCACCTCCGTCATCGCGGGGATCATCCAGCGGCTCACCAGATCCTCCGGGGGCACGTGCTCGTCCAGCGCCGCCTGGACGAGTTCCTTTGCCCGGACGGCGTTCCCCTCGACGATGGCGGTCAGGAGTTCCCGAAGGTCAGTCATGGCGGTGCTTCCTCCCGAAGAAGTGGCGTCCAACAGGAAGGATTCGTCGTCTGCGCGTCGCTGCCTGTCAACAAAACCCGGATGAGAGCAGGCGCAGCGGGCGTGCGCGGCGAACTGGTCCGGGGGGCCCCTATGAATACGGGCGACAGGAAGCGCGGCCACTATCTCGGAACCGAGATTGATGAGAGATGGTGGCGCCGTTACATCACGGCCAATCCCATAGTCATTCCGCTGCACGATGTGGTTGAGGTCAAGGTGGGTAAATGGCACTCCGGTCGGTGGGCCGGCGGCAAGCCGATCGTCAAACTGGTTTGGGTGAAGGAAGCCGTGCGTCTTAGCTCCGGCTTCATCCTCTCGGCGGATCGGGGCGAGACCGAGAGGCTGGCCGCTGAGTTACGATCACAGGGGATGCGATCACAGGGGAAGTGAGCCCTGATGGACCTGTCCTGCATACCTCCTCAACAGCTCCGCAGGTGGTTCAAGTCCTTCAACAAGTTCATGGTTCTGTTGTGGCGCCTGGGCCTCGGGAGCTATGGGAACGGCACCAGGTACGGCGGATACGTCATGGTCCTCAAGCACACCGGCAGGAAGACCGGCCTCACCCGCCTGACTCCCCTGAACTTCGCCGAGGTGGGCGGCGACATCTACTGCACGGCCGGCTTCGGGCAGACGGCGGACTGGTACCGCAATATCACGGCCAACCCTCGGGTAGAGGTCTGGCTGCCTGACAGCCGGTGGTCGGGGTTGGCAGAGGACGTCACAGGAAGGTCGGATCGAATCGATCTGTTTCGCAGGGTCATCATAGCCAGCGGCTTCGCGGGCCCCCTGTACGGGGTGAACGAGAAGAAGAGCACCGATGCGGAAGTAGAGGGCCTGCTGGGGACCTACAGGCTTGTCCGTATACGGCGCGAGCAGACCATCACCGGGCGTGGCGGTCCTGGGGACCTGGCATGGGTGTGGCCCCTGGCGGTGCTCGTCCTCCTCCTTTTGCTGGCCAGAAGGCGACATCGAAACAAGGGTGAGGCCGAAGGAAGAGGCCGTAACCGCTAGACCGGGCCTTCTCCTTCACGGAAAGAGGGCGACCTCTCACTTGCCAATGAACGGCGGGAATCCCCCGAACCCAACGCGCGCAAACGCTCTTGCTCGGAATCCCTGCTCCATTCGTCAACCGGATCCTGAGCCCGTATCTCGCCGGAATCCTGCCCGTTCAAAGGGACTCAGCGTTCTCGGCCCTAGCGACCGGTGTCTACTGGTGGCGACTTCGAAGCGCGGCAGGCAGTCCACCGCACCAGGGAGTTGTCATGCTCGAAGGGTAGGTATTACCTGCACCATCTTGGCCGGAGGTCATCCCGGGGAAAGGTAGTACACGGCGCGCAGGCCGGCGTGTACCTCAAAGAAGGTGGCGCACGCCATCGCACGTGGAGGAGGCTCCTAAATGGAGCGGAAGGTCGCGGTGCTGGTTAGGCAAGAAGGGTTAGGAAGAACTCGGCCCGACGATCAGGCATTCGGTCTAGAGATGTTCGATCTCTTCCTGCATGCCATGGAGAGTCAGGTAACCAGGCTGCATGCGATGTGCTTCTATACCGGAGGTGTCAGACTGGTTTGCGAGGGCTCGCCGGTGCTCGCAAGCCTGCAGCTCCTGGCGGGGATGGGCGTGCGCCTGGTAGTTTGTGGAACATGCCTTGAACACTTCGGCCTATCCGAAAAGGTTGCGGTTGGCGAAGTGGGTGGGATGAAGGACATCGTAGACTTGCTGATGGAAGCAGGCCACGTCATCACGGTGTAATATTCTCGGGCGCCTCATCCCCAGCGTAAGGCTGGCGCGGAGGCGTCGTTGTAGCTGCCGGAAAGCCTCGTCATGATCACAGTGACCACGACGCGCCTCGCCGAGCGCACCGTATCGCACCGCCGTGAATCCTGTCGTCACCGTCCACTGGGGCGGGGGTGCAATCGCCTCGTCGTCTGCAGCGCCAGGGCCGGCTTCCGCGTCTCCGTTGAGGATGAGGTTTCTGCCGAACTGGGCATCGGGTTGGGCCTGGGCAAACTGATACTCCGTGAGGGCGCTCAGGCTCACCAGGACAACCGCGAGCCCGACTGACAGGACGATCCGCATCGCCAGCCTCCCGTACCCCGTCCAGGGGGTATGGGCCCTGAGGGATTCGAACCCCGACGCTCGAAGAAGACCGCAAGCATAGTCACGGGGTCCGATCGGGGGGACTGGGGCATGCGTTGCGTGGATCTGTGGGAGGGGGCCAGGCAATGAACCCGTGTGACCGGGTACGGATGACGCTGAATCACATCGCCCCCGACCGCCCTCCAGTTGATGGGACCTTCCGCTCGCAGGTATGGAGGAAGTTGCGGGCCCACGTCGGCGTACACGACGATGACCAAATCATGGATATGCTCGGCTTTGATTTCCGTCAGGCCGTCGTCGAACCGTCTCGCGAATTCGCTTCCACGGCGGTACCCGCTCCCGTTGAGGTCGGCGTGGGCGTCGGGTCGCGGAACCTGGTTCGTGTGCTGCCCAACGGCGAGTTCGAGGACGATCGCGGCATCCGCCGGGTCATCGATAGTACCGAGACCTACTACAGTTTCACTCGCCACCCCCTCGGGGGCGCCGAGAGCCCGGACGTCTTCACGTTCCCGAATCCTGATCTCCCCGAACGCTACACTCACCTCTCCAGGCAGGTGCAGCGGTTCAAAGATCGCTACATGGTTCAAATCGAGACCGGGAATATCTTCCGCGACGCGTGGGAGTTGCGCGGATTTGAACAGTTCCTGATGGACACGCGCATCAACCGTGCTTTCACCACCCGGTTGCTCGATCGCATCACTGTGCACAAGATTGCGGACGTGAACCGGATGGTCGAGGCTGGAGCCGACATCATCCAGATGGCTGGTGACATCGCAACCGGTCAGGGCATGATGATCTCCCCCGCTTGGTGGCGGGCCGAGATCAAACCGCGTCTCGCGCGGGTTGTTGCCGCAACGCGCCGCTCTGGCGTGTACTACTACTTTCACAGCGACGGCGCCATGCAGGCGGTGATTCCCGACCTTATCGAGCTTGGTTTCGATATCGTCGATCCTCTACAGCCGGAATGCATGGATGTCGTGGCACTCAAACGCCAGTATGGGGCCCGCATCACGTTCCATTCGACTTTGTCCTCACAGCGTACCTTGCCGTTTGGGAACGTCGAGGATGTGCGTGCCGAAGTCAGAGCGCGCATCAGGGAGTTGGGACAGACCGGCGGCCTGATCCTGGCCCCGTCTAACGTCGTGCAGCATGACGTGCCGCTGGAGAATCTGTTGGCGGTTTACGATGAGGCCTTGAGGTCGTCAGGAATCATGTGACGTGCCTCATCCTGCCGGGTGGGCCCTGAGGGACTCGAACCCCCGTCGCGCGGGTTCTGTATCAGAGCGTTTGGTCCCGAGAATTAGCAAGGGATTAGCTGAAACCAGGCAGCAAGAATCTCCCACGGTCTGGCGCAACCTCCAATCCAGATCACGTGCGCGAGCCGCTCGGTCAGCGCCGCGCTCACGTTGTACACCACGCCGCAGTTTCTCACGTCAAACCGGATCTCTTGGTGGGCCGGGCGCTCGACCGCCTCCTCGATGCTGATCGGTCTGCGCTCCTGACAGAGGTCGTCCTGCGAAATGATAACCTATACGCGGAACGTACCTTGACAGGCTACATTCTGCAAGCAGGAGATAACTCAAGATCGGAGAATGATGCCCTGAATGCGAAACGCAGCTCGTGAGGAATCGAAATGCAGATGAAAGATCACTCGCGCCTCAAGACCCTGGGGCCGCAGGCGGCGCGCCTGGTGACCACCTTGCACGAACGGGGGCGGCCGATCTTCACCCTGGCCGACGTCAAGGAGATCACGGGCCTCAGGCCGGGGCCCGCCCGCGCCTTCATGCACAAGATCGCCGCCCGCGGCATCGCGGTCCGGCTGCGGCCTGGGGTCTTCGCGCTGATCCCGTTCGATCTGGGCCGCGCCCGCGAGTACTTGGGCAATCCCTACGTCGTGGCCCGCGAACTGGCGGGCGGGACAGACTACTACCTCTCCCACGCCTCTGCCATGGATCTCCACGGGATGACAACCCAGCCCCAGCTCATCATCTACACCACCTCTCCTCGGTGGCGACGCAGCCGGTCGGTACTCGGGACGACGTTCCGATTCGTCTACTGCAAGCGCGCGCGCTTCTTCGGCACCATCCCCCACTGGGTGGAGAAGCACGAGCAGGTCACCGTCAGCGACCCCGAGCGGACCGTGCTGGACGGCCTGCGCCAGCCCGAGTACTGCGGCGGCATCACCGAGATCGCGAAGGGCCTGTGGATGCGCCGAGCCGACCTCGATCCTTCGAAGCTCGTCAACTACGCCCTGCGGCTTGGCATCGGGGCCGTGATGCGACGGCTGGGGTATCTGATGGAGACGTATGGCCTGGGCACGCCGCGCCAGCTCGAACGACTCCGGCGGCGCCTCACGCCGGCCTACGCGCTGCTCGACCCACTCCTCCCGCGAGAAGGGAAGTTCCTCGCCCGATGGCGGCTGCGGCTCAACGTCCCTCCCGAGGAGCTGCGAGCGGCAGTCGGGACTTGAGCGGTGATCCCCCGGCGCAGCCTGTCCTTGCTCTCAAACCGCCTGGCCCAGGCAGGCGGCCGGCGGATCCCGGAGGCCGTGCTGGAGCGTGACTACTGCCTGGCGTGGTTCCTGGTCGGCCTCTCGCGCGCGCCGCTGCGAGAGCGCCTGGCGTTCAAGGGTGGGACCGCCCTTAAGCGTTGCTACTTCGCCGGCTTCCGGTTCTCCGAAGACCTCGACTTCACGTTGACCACCGAGACCCCGTTCAAGGTGATCCGCGAAGAGCTCGACCCCGTCTTCGCGGAGATCCAGCGCGCATCCGGGATCATCTTCCGGTTCGTCCGCCAGGACAGACAGCCCCACGCCAACAGCCACACCTTCTACCTCGGCTATGAGGGCCCGCTGCCCGCGCCCGCCGCCGGCAGGGAGGTCAAGGTAGATATCACGATCCGAGAACGCGTCGTCTTCCCTCTGGAGCGCCGCCCCGTCCTCCGGGGGTACGAGGAGTACACCGATCTGCCCGGGGGTACCAGGGTGCCGGTCTACTCGCTCGGCGAGATTGCCGCGGAGAAGGTCGTGGCACTGATGGACCGGGCCCGCGCGGAACCCCGCGACCTCTACGACGCGTGGTTCCTCCTGACCGGAGCGCACGCCGATCCCGCAGACCTCCTCGCCGCCGTCGAGGCGAAGTGGGCGTTCCGCGGGAAGACCCTTCAGGAGGTGCGGGGCGCGTTCCGGGCCAAGGAGGCCCGGTACCGGCGCCTCTGGGAACCGCGACTGGCCCCTCAGATGGTCGAGCTGCCTCCGTTCGAGGTCGTCTATCGCGGGGTAGCGCGGACCTTGCGTCGGGCTGGCGTGATCCGCTAGAGCGCGAAGACCCGAGAAGTCCGGCGGCGGAAGCGCAGTCGTCGTGCAAGTCCTGGTGGGCCCTGCAGGACTCGAACCTGCGACGCGCGGGTTAAAAGCCCGCCGCTCTACCCGCTGAGCTAAGGGCCCAACACCTGGACGGGCGGCCTACCGGCGAGTAGTATAGCACGCCTGCGGCCCTCCACCTGCGGCCATCCGCCTGCGGCCATCCGCCTGCGCCCGGGTGCCGCTATCCCTGCCCTCGCACCTGACCGTCCAAGTACCCCAGCAGCGCCCAGGCAAACTCCTCGGTACGGTCGAGTACACCGGGGTCTACCCTGTCAAACGTGTCGGTAGGCCGGTGCCAGTCGGGCAGCACGCCCTGCGGGGTAAAGTTGATGATCGCCAGCGAGCGGCAGCCCGCGGCGGTCAGCGGCGAGTGCTCGCTGAACAGCCCGCGGTAGTAGTGCTCGTATGCGCCGAGGTCCGGGCGGGCTGCGGCCACCGCGCGCGCCGCGGCCAGCAGCGAGGGATCTGCGCGCATCGGGAGCAGCACGTGCTCCGCAGTGATCATGCACGGCCCGGCCCCAGCCCCGGCGATGTTGTCGAGAATCAACCAGTCGGCGTCCCTCAGTCCGGGGTACTCCTCCAGCAGCCGCACCGGGCCGGTGGCGCCTGTCTCCTCGGCGCCGGAGTTCAGCAGCCACACCTCTGTGCCGTCCAGCGGTGAATCCTTGAGCCGGGCGGCCAGGGCGAGGACCGCGGCCGCGCCCGAAGCGTTGTCGTTGGCCCCGGGCACGTACCGGCTGAACTCGGGCTGCAGGGTGACAAGGAGCACCACGGCCACGATCGCCGCGGGCGGGAGCGCGAACCGCAGGCTGTAGACATCCGGCCACACAACGGCCAGTGTCAGCAGCCCGGCAAGCGCCACAAACGAGATCACGCCCAGCGTGGTCAGCGCCTGGAACACGCGGAACGCCAGTGGCGATGCCATTGCCAGCGGCGTGCGGTGCGTGTCCACGTGCCCGCTGACGACGATGGTGCGCCTACGCTCGCCGCGCGGCCTCGCGACCGCACATACGTTCTGCGAGGTGCCCTGCGGTATGAGCCGAGCCAGATGGTTAGGGCGGAACGCGAGTTGCAGCAGGATCGAGACAGTTGTGCCCAGAGCGAGCAGGGCTGCCAGCAACCTCCCGGCAGCCCGTACCCCGGCCACGAGGGCGCCGGGTCCCGGCCCTCCTGGGACCTGCGCCCCTGCTGACGGCAAGAGCAGATAGAAGGCAAGCAGGCTGAAGAGCACCAGCCCCGCTCCGATCGAGAATGGTGCCCATCCCGAGCGCGCGGCGCGGAACGGCTGCACGCGCACGTCGTAGCCCAGGTCGCGCATCACCTGCGCGCAGTAGTCCGAGGCGCGGCGCTCCTGATCGGTGCATGACCCGCGGGGACCGATGGCAACAGAAAGGTGCTCGATGTGCCGGAGCGCGTCCTGACTCATGATTCAGGGCCTCCACCACGCGATGATCTCGCGCGCCACCACAACCACCGGTACCGCGAAGAACATCCCCAGCAATCCAAAGAGCTGCCCCAACGCCAGCAGGGCGACGATGATCGCCAGGGGATGAATGCGGGTCATGCGGCCGATCACCAGCGGTACCAGGACGTTGGCCAGCAGCTTCACCAGCGTTACCACCAGCAGCGCCCACGCCCAGACCGCGCCGCCCTCCGGGGCTGCCGCCAGCAACGCGACGCCGTAGGTGGCGAAGCCACCGATGTATGGAATGGCCTCGGCCACGCCCGCGAAGGCGCCGATCGCCAGCGGACCCGGAACGCCGGCCAGCGCCAGCCCGGCAGCGGTCAGGGTACCGACGATCGAGCTGACGACGACCTGCGCCCACAGGCCCCAACGCAGCGTGGTCGTCAGCGTTGCCAGCAGCGCCTCGACGCGCGCGCGGTCACGCGCGGAAATCAGCGACAGGGTCGCGGCCCGCGCCGGCCTGTAGTCCAGGAGCACGAAGTAAACCGCAAAGGGCACGAGCAGCAGGAGGTAGATCTGGCCGATGCTCCTGGCTGCCACATTGACGGTCCGCGCTACCGCGGCGTTGGCGGCGGTGACAGCGGTCTCACCCGCGCGCTCCCAGGCGGTGCGGAGCAGGTGCGGGAAGGTCGGCTCGGCCACCCGAACCTGCCACCCTGACAGGAACTCGGTCACCGCGGCGATTCCCTGCGGCGTCAGGGCCATCAACACCTGTCCCTGATGGATGATCCAGGGGATGACGCTCATCACCCCCAGCACCAGCAACGCGGCCAGACCCAGCAGCGCAAGCCCTGCCGCGGCGCCGCGCGGCATGCGGGCGCGGGTCTCGAGCCGGTCCACAACCGGGAAGATTGGGAAGGTAGTCACGGCCACGACGACGGTCGCGGTCACCAGAGTGCTGAGGCGACCGAGCACCCATACGGCGGCAACCAGGCCCGCGGCCCAGAGAGCGGGGCGGAGCCACGATCGGTCCATGGTCCGCAGATTCAGCGCGCAGACCCCGATTCCCCCTGGGACCTGCGATCAGCGCACGGGCGGTCTGCTACCGCCTCGGCTCCAGCCAGGTGTTCCAGAGGTAGTGCGACGGCATTCCCAGGTATCCCTTCAGCTCCGGCCGGTGAACGTGCATGAAGAAACCGTCGCCGAGCTTCACGGTGGGCACCTCGTTCCAGAACAGCAGCTGCGCACGGCGCCAGAGGTCCATCCGGACTTTGGGGTCGCTGTGCCGCCGCATGAGCGTCAGGATCGCCTGCATGTCACGGGTCTCATACCAGCCCGGGAAAGTGGTGCTCAACACCAGCAGGAACGTGGGGTCGGGTACGGCCGTGAACGTCGTGATCATGACCTCCCAGCCCTCGGTCCGGGCGCGGCGGGTCAGCACCGTCGCCCAGTCCATGAACTGCAGGTCCACGTTGAAGCCCACCCGCTCGAGCATCGGCTTGGCCACCGGGGCTGAATGGGCTGCCCAGAGCGATTCGGCGGTGACGAGGAAGCGGATCGGCTCGCCGCGATAGCCGCTCTCGGCAAGAAGCCGGCGTGCCAGCTCAGGGTTCTTCTGGACGTAGAGCTCCTTGCCGGCGTCGGACCACATGTAGTGTTCCTTGGGCATCAGACTGGAGTCAATGCGGTAGAACAGGGGGTTGCCGTACGCCGCCTTCATTATGGGCTCGACGTCCAGCGCGGCCAGCATCGCCTGGCGGACCTTCAAGTTCGCTGTGGGGCCGGTGCGCTTGTTCAGCACGAACGCCAGGAAGCTGGGCACCGGTCCGCGGAAGGGGACCGCGCTCGGTTCGCGGCGGAGCCGGTCGTAGTCGTCGGCAGAGACCAGCTCGGCGAACTGATACTCGTTGCGTTGCACGCCTGCCACCCTAACCGCCGCGTCCGGGATCGGAACAAACGTGATGCCGTCCAGGTGGGCGGTCCGTCGCCCGCTCATGCCGTCGGGCGTCTCGGTGCGCGCGGCGTAACGATCGAACCGCTCGAAGCGCAGGTGCCGGTCCGGGATGTGCTCGACGAACCGGAACGGGCCGGTGCCGATGAACTTGCGCAGCGGGCCGGCGCCGGTCTCGTCCACGATCTCCTTGGGGTAGATCGCGGCAAACTGGGTCCACCAGGCCAGATCCGCGGGAAGTAGGGAGTAGGGATCCTTCAACTTGATCACTACCGTGTGCGCGTCGGGCGCGGTGAGCGAAGCAACGTTGGCGAAGAGCGCCCGGCCGCGGACAGCCATGCGACCCCAGCGGGCCAGCGAGGCCACGACGTCTTCGCTGTTCATGTCCCGGCCGTGGTGGAAGGGAACACCCTTTCGGAGCGTGATCGTGTGGGTCCGCCGATCCGGCGTTGTGGTGTACTGGTCCGCGAGCATCGGTACTGGCTCAAGCTTGCTGTTGATCGTAAACAGGGTCTCGAAAATGTGGTGCATCGTGTACGAGACGACCAGCGCAGTGGTGGCGTGCGGGTCGAGCGTCGGCCCCTCACTCTGGAGCGCGAACGTCAAAACGCCCCCGCGGCGGGGTTGCTGCGCATCGGTGGCGGCAAACGGGGTGAGCAGGACAGCCAGGGCGGCGAGCACCGCGATCGTTCTGCTGAACATGGGCCTTCCCCCTGTCGCTGGAACGTATGGTTTGGAGCGCTTATCGCGAAGCATACCGGCGCAGGGCAGCGGCGTCAACGACGGAGGTGCGCCGCGGTGCGGCCCCGAATCCGTACCCGTGACGCCGGGCGGCCGCAGGCGGAGCCGGTCGCTTCGGGCACATCGCGGCAGCCACTCTCAACCGGCGAGGTGAATCGTGCTCCTTCAAGGCAAGCGGGCGTTGATCATGGGCGTCGCAAACAACCGCAGCATCGCGTGGGGAATCGCGCGGGCGTTCCACCGCGAGGGCGCGACCCTGGCGTTCACCTACCAGGGCGAGCGGCTCAAGGACAACCTGGTCGGCCTGCTCGATGAGATCGGCGGCGCCTCGGAGTACCCGCTCTTTCCCTGCGATGTCACCTCTGACGATGAGGTCGCGGCCGTGTTTGCGGCTCTGGCGGAACGCTGGGGAGCACTCGACGTCCTGGTGCACTGCCTGGCGTTCGCGGACCGCGAGGATCTGCTCCGGCCGTTCTCGGGCATCTCGCGCAAGGGATATGCTCTGGCACTCGAAGTCAGCGCGTATTCGCTGATACGGTGCGCGGGTGCTGCCAGGCCGCTGCTGGAGGCATCCGGCGGCGGCAGCATCATGACCCTGACGTACAACGCGGTGGATAGGGTCGTGCCCTCGTACAACGTCATGGCCGTGGCCAAGGCCGCGCTGGAGTGCGAGGTGCGCTACCTGGCCGCTGAACTGGGGCCGATCAACGTGCGAGTGAACGCGATCTCGGCCGGCCCCCTGCGCACGCTGGCAGCCAGCGCGGTCAAGGGGCTTTCCGGGTTCCGCGACGCCGTGGAGGGGATCGCGCCGCTACGCCGCAACGTCACCCTGGAGGAAGTCGCCGGCGTGGCAACGTTCCTGGCCAGCGACCTGTCGCGCGCGGTCACGGGGAACACGATCTTCGCCGACAGTGGGTTTCATGTCATGGGCGTGGCAGGCCAGCTGGAGGTGGCGAGGAAGCCACAAGCGTAGGCCGCCTGGTGGCCGGGGATCAGCCCCAACCGTACCAGATCGAGGCGATCGCGATAACGTTGTTGAGGGCGTGGGTGACGATCACCGGCACGAGACTCCGGGTGCGCTCGTAGAGGAAGGCCAGCAGCACCCCGAGCACCAGGATGGGCAACGCGTGCACGAGCTGCAGGTGCACGATCGAGAAGAACACCGCGCTGGCCAGTGCCGCGGGGATCGCGCCCCACCTATCGCGCAGCCCGCCGTAGACGAACCCTCGGAAGAACACCTCCTCACCCACAGGCACGATCACGACCAGCAGTATCAGGAACCACACCGTGGCCAGGCCGCCAGGGAGCGTATCCAGGACCGGGCGCAGCGGGTCCAGCAGGTGCTCGGCCTCGGCGCGTGCCGCGGCCTGCGCCGGGCCTTCCACGAGCCCCAGCAGGAAGATCGCCAGGTCCTCGCTCGCAAGCGCCAGCGGAACCACCACGGCCGCGGCGACAAGTCCCAGCAGCACGCCCCGCGGCCAGCCGCCGAATGTCAGGCCCAGCCTCGCAGGCGGCAAGCCATACCGGCCGATCACAACGTAGGCCGAGAGACCGACGAACAGCGTGTTCTGCACGAGGGTAACCGTGGACAGATCCAGAAGCGACAGGGGCAGCGTGATGCCGGCCAGCGTCGCTGCAAGCGGCAGCGTAACCATGAACAGCACGGCGAGCGCCACCATCTCGCTGATGCCCCAGGTGTCCGCGCGGCGGATCGGGCGCAACACCAGCAGGTATATGGGCAGGGCGGTAGAGGCCAGCAGCAGCACCAGGACGGCACTGGCCATGGCGGATTCGAGTAGGGGGTATGCTGCCGCGGGGAACATCGTGTGAAAGAGCGTTCGGCAAGGCGCCCCGGGCATCCTCCGGGGGCAAGGAAGGTCAGGCGCGATGCCGAATTACACGGAGCCGAGGTGCAACGCCGTGTCGCATGTTTCCGTCTACCGCCGATGGCGGCCCAAGTCGTTTGAGGAGATCATAGGTCAGGAACGCATCACGCGTACGCTGCAGAACGCCATCAAGGCAGGCCGCACCAGCCACGCTTACCTCTTTGCCGGGCACCGCGGCACGGGCAAGACCACGACCGCCCGCATCCTCGCCAAGGCGCTGAACTGCGCGCACGGCCCCACTCCGACGCCGTGCAACGCGTGCCCTCAGTGCGAGGCCATTGCCCGTGGGGTGAGCATGGACGTCATCGAGATTGACGGGGCCAGCAACACGAGCGTGGACGACGTGCGCGATCTCAAGGAGAAGATCGTGCTCGCGCCGACCGAGGGCCGGCACAAGGTCTACATCATTGACGAGGTCCACATGCTCTCCACCAGCGCGTTCAACGCGCTGCTCAAGACGCTGGAGGAGCCCCCGGCCCACGCGGTCTTCGTGCTGGTGACGACCGAGCCGCACCGGATCCCCGCGACGGTCCTCTCGCGCTGCCAGCGGTTCGACTTCAGGCGCGTCTCATTCGGCGAGATTGCCGCGCGGCTGCGCACCATCGCCGACCAGGAGGGAATCGCTATTGACGACGCGGCGCTGGCGCAGGTCGTCCGTAGCGCCGACGGCTCGGTGCGCGACGGCGAGTCCATCCTGGACCAGTTGAGCGCGTACACCGGCGGCCAGGTAGACCGCGATCTGGTCATCGGCGTGCTGGGGTTGATTGACGACGACGTCGCGGCGGCGTTCGTGGACGCGGCGCTGGACCGCAACATGGCCGCGGCGATGCGCCTGGCCCAGGAGACGGTTGACGCCGGAAAGGACATCCGCCAGGTGCTCAGGACGCTGCTGGAGCATTTCCGCGACCTCCTGATCGTGAAGACCTGCGGCCAGGCCGCCTCCGAGATCCTGGACGCGCCGGCGGAGCGGCTTGCCGGGATCACATCCCAGACAGAACGCGCGAGCATCTCGGACCTGCTGCGGGCGGTGCGCGTGCTCAACGAAGCGGTCAGCGATGCGCGGTGGAGCACGCAGCCCCGGCTGGCGCTGGAGGTAGCGCTGATCCGACTGGCCCGCCCTGAGATGGATCCATCGCTGGAGGGCATCACGGCCCGGCTGGACCGGCTGGAAGCCGGAAGCGGCGCTCGCCCACAAGGGACACCCGCTGCACCACAGGCTGCGTCGCGGCCCGCCCAATCGGCTGCGCAGCGGGCCGCCCCACCGGCCACCGCGACACCACGCCCTGCAACGCCGCCGCCTGCCGCGCCTACCCGTGCCACAGCGGCTCCCGCGGAGAAGCCGCAGGCAAGCACGACTGGAATCGTCACCATTGACGACGTGCGACGCCAGTGGGCACGGGTGCTGGAGGACATCAAGCGTGCCAAGATGCTCTGCCACGCCCTGCTGATCGAGGGGACGCCGCTGGAAGTTACCGGGAACACCCTGATCGTTGGGCTGCGGTCTGGCTTCAACTTCCACCTGGACAACCTGCACCGCGCAGAGAACCGTGAGATCATAGAGGGTGCCCTGTCGCGCGTGCTGTCCACGCCTCTTCGGTTCAGGGCCTGCCTGCACGACGCGCCCGCCGCATCGCCTGAGCATCCCGCCGCCGGGGGCGATTCAGCGCCCAGGCCCGACGCGGGGACTAGTCCTCTTGAGGCATCGTCTGCGCGTCCCGACGCGGGAAGGACATCCCTGGTGGATCGTGCCAGGGAGCTGTTCGCCGCCGACATCGTAGAGGAGGAAAGTCATTGAGCGCGGGCAACATCGGCAAAATGATGAAGCAGATGCAGAAGCTGCAGTCCGAGATGGCGCGGGTCCAGGAGGAGCTCGCCTCCGCCCGGATAGAGGCCAGCTCTGGTGGAGGCGTTGTGCGGGCGGTGGCCAACGGCCACGGCGAACTGGTCGAGCTGGAGATTGATCCCTCTGTGGTGGACCCGGCGGACGTGGGCCTGCTGGCGGACCTGGTGCTGGCAGCCGTGAACGAGGCCCAGCGCAACGCCCGCAGCATGGCCGAGAGCCGCATGGCCGCGCTCACCGGAGGCCTCCAGATCCCAGGACTGCCCTAGCGCCGATGGACTACCCGCTCCCCCTCGCCAGGCTCATTGACGAGCTTTCCAAGATGCCGACGGTGGGCCCCAGGACGGCCCAGCGGCTGGCGTTCTACATCATGCGGTTGACCACGGAGGAGGCACAGTCGCTCGCCGACGCGATCCTGGGCGTCAAGGCCGGAATGCGCTCCTGCTCGGTCTGCTTCGGCATCACCGATACCGACCCGTGCGCAATCTGCTCTAACCCCTCCCGCAGCGGCTCGGTGCTGTGCGTCGTCGAGGACCCGCGCGACGTCATCGCGCTGGAGCGCACCCGTGAGTTCCGCGGCCGCTACCACGTGCTGGGGGGCGCGATCTCGCCGCTGGACGGCATCGGGCCCGACGATCTGAAGATCGCCGAGCTGCTGTCGCGGGTGAAGGAGGGTGGGGTGGCCGAGGTCATCGTCGCCACCAACCCGCGCGTCGAGGGCGAGGCCACGGCAATCTACCTGGCGCGCCTGCTCAAACCGCTGGGAGTGAGGGTGACGCGGATCGCCCACGGCCTGCCGGTGGGCGGAGATCTCGAGTACGCCGACGAGGTTACCCTGGCGCGCGCGCTCGAAGGCCGCCGCGATCTGTAAATGCCAGACGATCGGCCGGACGATCAGGAAGAGCAGCCCTCCCAAAGGTTCGGCGCCCTGCGATCGAGACCGTTTGCCATCTTCTGGATAGGCCTGCTGATATCACACACGGGCACCTGGATGCAGTCGGTGGGGCAGGGATGGCTGCTCTACCAGCTGACCAACACCCCGGTCTGGCTGGGTGCATCAAGTCTGGCCTTTGCCCTGCCTATGGTGGTCCTGCCGCTCTTCGGGGGCGCCCTCGCCGACCGAATCCACAGGCTCAGTCTCATCCGAGGCATGCAGCTTGCCATGGCCGTTGCCGCCGGAGCGCTGGCCGGGCTCACCTACCTCAACGCCGTCACGGCCTGGCACATGGCGGCGTTCAGCCTGTTCCAGGGCATGGTGCTGGCGTTTGAGGGCCCGGCGCGGCACGCCACGATTCCCGACCTGGTGGATCGCAGGCACCTGTTGAGCGCCGTCTCGCTGTTTCAGTCCACCTACCAGTTGGGCGGGTTCTTCGGCCCGGCGCTGGCCGGGGTCATCCTCGGCGTGCTGGGCAGCGGCCGCATCTACGCGCTCTTCGCGCTGAACTCCCTTACCTTCCTGATCAACGTGGTCGCCCTCTCCTGTATCCCAGCGGTGCCGCGTCACGCCAGGACCGACTCCTCGCTGTTTGGATCGGTGACCGACGGCCTCCGGTTCGTGTGGGAACAGCCGGCGCTGCGCTCCCTGCTTGTTCTAATCACGGTCGCAGGGGTCTTCGGCCGCTCCTACATCACGCTCATGCCGGTCTTCGCTCGGGATATCCTCCACACCGACGCGCGGGGGCTGGGCTATCTCACCGCGGCGCCTGGGATAGGCGTGGTCATCGGGGCCACCGCACTGGCCGCGAGCGGCGCCGGCGGTCATCGGGGAAAGACGATCGTCAGGATGGCCCTGATCTTCGCCGCGCTGCTCGCCGCGTTTGCCTCCTCACGATGGATCGCGCTCTCGATCCCGGTGCTGGTAGTGTTGGGCGCAGCGACGATCACGCTCATCGCGACGATGTCCACCGCGATGCAGGTCGCCGCGACCGACGCGATTCGCGGCCGCGTGATGAGCGTGTGGGCGATCGCCAACGTCGGGCTGCCCTCCATGGGGGCGATGGTGACGGCGAGCGCAGCCGCTGCCATAGGCGCGCCGCTGGCCGTGGCCGCCGGCGCCGGGCTTGTGGCAGTCACGGCCGCGAGGCTGGGCAGGAGGATCCGGCAGGTCGCCTGAGGGCACAGCGCCCTCGGTGCCGCCGAGACCTCGATCCCGTCTAGCCCTTGAGCGCTCCGGCCATCAGCCCGCGAAGGAAGTATCGGCCGAGGAAGATGTAGACCAGGAGCGGTGGCAGCGCTGCCAGCAGCGCCCCGGCCATCTGTACGTTCCACTCCACGATCTGGCTGCCCGCCAGGTTACGCAGCGCCACCTGCACCGGCTGCTGGGCGGGGTTGCTGGTAACGATCACCGCAAACAGGAACTCGTTCCAGATCTGCGTGACCTGCCAGATCATCACCACCACGAATGCGGGCATCGAGAGAGGAAGGATGACGTTCCGGTAGACGCCGACCAGCCCGGCCCCGTCAATCCGCGCCGCCTCCACAATCTCCGTGGGCACGGTGGCGTAGTAGTTGCGGAAGATCAGCGTCGTGATCGGGATGCCGTAGACCACGTGCACCAGTACCAGGCCCGTGATCGAGCCGTAGAGCCGCACCGACAGCAGCCCTCCCAGCCACTGCAGGAACTGGACCAGCGGGATGAGCACGCTCTGATAAGGGATGAACATCCCGAAGAGCAGCAGGGGGAAGACAACGTCGGCTCCCGCGAACTTCCACTTCGCCAGCACGTAACCGTTGACCGATCCCAACGCCGCCGAGACCAGTGCCGCGGGGACAACCAGGACCACGCTGTTGCGTAGGTTGGGAGCAAGCTCCCGGAGCGCCTTGCCGAAGCCTTCCAGCGTCACTTGCTGCGGCGGTGCCCACATCCGGCTGAGACTGACCTCCCGGAACGACTTGAGCCCGTTGTTGACCAGCACGTACACCGGCATAAGGTAGAAGGCGGCGAAGAACGCGAGGATCGCGTACAGCAGCACCCGCGTGGCGCGGGGTCGCCCGCGGCCCATCTAGGCCTCCGCCTCCGTACGCGAGCTGTATATCAGGTACGGAATGATCACCACCGCGACCATGACCAGCATGATGATCGAGATCGTCGCCCCCTCCGCGAACCGGTTGCCCCGGAACGTCGTCTCGAACATGAAGATCCCGGGCACGTCGGTGGAGAAGGCCGGGCCGCTGCCGGTCATCGCGAAGACCAGGTCGAAGATCTTGAGCGAGACGTGCCCGAGCACGATCGCCGCGCTCAGCGTGATCGGGTGCAGCAGCGGGATGATCACGTGCCGGTAGAGCTGAAGGTCACTCGCGCCGTCAACCCGCGCCGCCTCCCGCAGCTCGTCCGAGATGCCCCGCAGGCCAGCCAGGTACAGGGCCATTGTGAAACCCGACATCTGCCACAGCGCTGCGATGACCACGGCATAGATGGCGATCCTCGGCTCGGTGTACCAGGGGGATCTAAGGGCCCCCAGCCCTGCGGCATCCAGCAGCAGGTTGACACCTGTGCTCGGGTTGAGCAGCCACTGCCAGACCGTGCCGCCGACGATGAACGATATCGACATGGGAAACAGGAAGGCGTTGCGGAAGAGCGCCTCTCCCCGGATCTGCCGGTCTAGCAGGACCGCCAGCAACAGCCCGATCCCCAGGCAGCCTGCCAGGAACGTCAGCGTGAACACCAGGGTGTTGCGCAGGTCAATCTGGAACCGGGGCGTCTGGAAGAGGTCGGCGAAGTTGCGCAGTCCGGCAAAAGAGAGGTCGGGGACGAAGCTATTCCAGTTGCTCATCGCGACGTAGGCGGTCCACCCGATGAAGCCGTAGACGAAGACGCCTACGGCCACCACCGATGGCAGGAGGATCAGCGCCGACAGTGCCCTGTCCCGCCGGATGCGCATTGAAATGGAGGGAGTGAGCCCCCCTACCTCACTCCCTCACCGCCGTCCTCTCCCGGCCACACGCCGACGCTACTTGCACATCTTGTTGTCCACGCACGCCTTCTGCAGGGCCCGCTGTGCCATCTTGACGTCCTTGTTGGTCACGAATAGGTTCAGGATGTCGTTGAAGAGGGTAGCAAACCCCTCGGGCGCCGCGGAACCGTGGACCTCGCTGGGCAGGAGCGCGTTCTTCGTGAAGTCTACTGCCGATGACTGGAGGTAGACGTCGAACTTCTTCGGGTCGCAGTCCGTGCGCCCGCAGATCGAACCCTTCAGCGGGTTGAAGGCCTCCTGGCCCTCCTTGGACCCGGCCACCTTCAACCAAGCAAGGGCCTGCTCGCGGTTCGGGGCCTTCTTGGGAAGCCCAAACGTGTCGGTGACCACGACGAACAGCCCTGCCGTGCCGGGCGCGGGCGCGAACCCGTAGTCCACGTTTGGTTTCCAGCCCTTCGCGGTGAAGTAACCTGCCGCCCAGTCGCCCATCACGTTCATGGCGGCCTTGCGGTCAATCAGCATCTGCGCCGCCTGGTCCCAGACAAAGGCGGCGTGGTCGCGGTTGACGTAGTTGAGTATCCTGGCAAACGTATCCAGGGCGCGCTTGACCCCGTCGCCCTCCCAGCTCGTCTTGCCGGTCCAGAGGCCCCGGTACCCTTCGGCTCCCAGTGCCGCCGCGAGGATGTCCTCGAACAGGTGTGCGGCCTCCCACTTGTTCTTGTCTCCCAGCGACAGCGGCGTGATGCCCTTGCCCTTCAGCGTCTCCGCGACCTTGAAGAACTCGTCCCACGTCGCCGGTGCCTTGAGCTTGTTCTCGTCGAAGATCTTCTTGTTGAACCAGAGGACGTTGCCGCGGTGGACGTTGACCGGTACCGAGTACTGCTCGCCCTGGTGGCTGACGATGTCCACCAGGTCCTTGGGGAAGGATTTGAGCCATCCTTCGCTCTTGTAGAGCGCGGTCAGGGGCTCCATGAAGCCCGTCTTCACCCAGGTGTCAACCAGCTCGGCTCCGCCGTGCACCTGGAAGCTGTCCGGAGGGTTGCCGCCCAGCATGCGTGTCTTCAGGACGGCCTTGGCGTCGGTCCCCGCGCCGCCCGCAACGGTCGCGTTGATGATCTCAACGCCGGGGAAGCGTTTCTTGTAGACCTCGAACATCGCTTTGAGCCCGTCGGCCTCACCGCCGGCGGTCCACCAGCTGAAGATCTCCAGCTTCTTCGCCGCCCCGGCCTGGAGCCCGGTCCCCGGCACGATGCCGAGCACCGCGACCGCCAGCAGGAGGGCGAGCGCTGTCTGGGCCAAACGACGTCTCTCCGCCATGGATCTGCCTCCTCAATCGGGATCCTCCGCGACTCGCCCGGCCACGCGTGGCCGCTCGATCACCTCCTCATGACTGCGTGTGGCGCCGCGGGCAAGGCCTTCTGCGGCCGCCCCCGGACCCCCTCCTGGCCGGGTGGCTGGCTTGTTCAACTGGAAACGCCGGGAGTATACTGGGGCGGAGGCGAGGGACGTGGAGTTCGTTAGCCCCACCCTGGGGCAGCTCTCATTTGAGCAGATGTTCCGCCACCTGGTCGGCTATATGAAGAGCGAGCCCGATCAGATCTACCATTTGATAATCGGCACCGACTCGCTGGTCTCGGACGACACCACGTTCGTCACCGCGGTGGTCATCCACCGGGTTGGCCATGGGGGCCGGTACTTCTACCGGAGGTTCCGCAACCGCAAGATCGAGAGTCTCCGGCAGCGCATCATGCTCGAAGCGTCGCTGAGCCTGGAGGCCGCGCACCTGCTGACCACGGAGCTCGGCCGAAACGGCTACTCCAGTCTTCCTGTGGAGATTCACCTGGACGTCGGCCCCAACGGCGAAACGAAGCGGATCATCCGTGAGGTCGTGGGCATGGTCTCGGGGTCGGGCTATGCCGCGGTCATCAAACCGGACGCCTACGGCGCCACAAAGGTCGCCGACAAGCACTCGAAGTAGAGCCCCGGGGCTGGACCGGCCAGGGAGGGTGGGCTGTGCGCCTAGGCGTGACGGTCGCGTACGCGCGCGTCCGGTACGGTGACGAACCGACGCTCAAACAGTACGAGGAGTTCGCCGGCTGGGCGGCGGAGATGGGTTTCGCCGGCATCGAGCTGGCGGCGTTCAGCCCGCAGCACTTCTCCCGTGACTTCGGAGATCCCACTGCCGCGCGGGCCCTTGGAGTCCACTGCAGGGCGCTCGGCGTGGCGGTCAACGCCTTCGAGGCCGGGCACCTGCGCCACCTGACGGTCAGCGAGGACCCCGGTGTCCGCCGCCTGGCCGTGGAAGGGTTGGCGCGGGCGCTGGAGATCGCTCAGGCGCTGGGGACCGGCCTGGTGTACCTGCATTCCGCCCCCCACCCGTCGTGGACGATCGAGTTCCGCCGGCTCTACGATGAGTTCACCCCGCCGATCAGCGTTGAGATCCCGCCCGGGTTTGCCTGGGACTCGGCGTGGGCGCAGTACCGGAGCACGGTGGAGGAGATGGCATCTCTGGCCGAGGCCGAGGGCGTGCGCCTGGCACTCGAGATCCGGCCCTACGAGATGGTCAGCAACGCCGACGGCATGTGCCGTCTTATCGAGGCGGTCGGATCGCCCTCACTCGGGGTGGTGTTTGACACAGGGCACTTCCTGGTGCAGAAGGAGTTGCTGTCCGTCGCAATCGAGAAGCTGGCAGGGCGGATCTTCCTTGTGCACCTCGCCGACAACAACGGAGTTGAGGATCACCACTGGGCGCCCGGCAAGGGCGCCGTGCCCTGGGAGAGCGTGCTGCGCGCGCTCACCAAGGTGGGGTACACGGGGTTCGCCAACATTGACGTCGCCGGCGCCTACGACGACATCGGCGCGGAGATCAGGTTCGGCCGTGACTTCATCAGGGAGCGGATAACCGTCTGACCCTTTGGATAACCCCGGGGCTGCTCAGCCGTCCCCAAACAGCCCGCGGACGAACTGCAGCCCCTGCCGGGCGGCCGCATCGAGGTCCGGGACCAGCAGCATCTCCAGACCGATGGCCCCGGCGTAACCTGCCTCACGCAGCGCGCCCACTATCGGGCGGAAGTCGAGGTGCCCCCAGCCAGGCGCCCTGCGATTGCTGTCGGCGAAGTGCACGTGGGCCAGGTGCCCCCCGGCGCGCCTGACCGCGTCTGCCATGGAGACCTCCTCGATGTTCATGTGGAATGTGTCCAATTGAAGCCGCACCGAAGGCAGGTTCACAGACCGGAGAAGGGCGAGGCCCTCGTCCGCGGTGTGGATGAAGTCGGTCTCGTAGCGGTTGCCGGGCTCGACGGCAAGGGTCAGGCCGAGCTCGCCCGCGTACAGCCCGCACTCCCGGACGCAGGCGACCAGGTGCGACCAAGCCTCCTCGCGCAAGGTCCCCCCCGGTAACTTCCCGCGGATGACGCCGATGGATACGAGCGGGGCCCCTGCGCGGCGGGCCGAGTCGAGGCACCGGCACGCGGCGCGCACTGCCTGCCTTCGGACCTCGGGATCCGGATGCGTGAAGGTCAGTCCCTGCTCAAGGGCGATGTAGCCCGTAGCCAGCCCGATGACGGACAGACCGTGGCGTTCTGCCAATGCGCGCAGCGCCTCGGGATCGGGATCAGCGGCATCCGGCGGCATCACCTCGACGGCGTCGTAGCCGAGGCCTGCCGCCACAGCGATGCCCTCGGCAAGGCCTACCGTAGAGGCGGCGGCCCAGAACCGTGATCCGGGTGCTGCCAGATAGAGAGATACCTTCATCAATTTCAGAGGCCGCAGCTATCCACCACGCAGCTCGGTCCGCCATCCCATGTAGGGCACCAGCACCTCGGGTAGCTTCACGCTGCCGTCGGCCTGTTGACCGTTCTCTAGAATAGCAATCATGGCGCGGCCGGTGGCCACCAGCGTGCCGTTCAGCGTGTGCACGAAGTCCGTGCCGCCGCGCGGACCTTCCCGGAATCTGGTCCCCAGCCGGCGGGCCTGGAAGCTTCCCGCGTTGCTGCACGAGTGCGTTTCGCTGTACCCGCCGCGGCCCGGCATCCATGTTTCGATGTCATAGGTCTTTGCCATCCCCAACCCGAGGTCGCCGCCGCACAGCAACACTACGCGGTGGGGGAGACCCAGCGCCTGCACGAAGCGCTCCTCGAGCCCGACCAGGTACTCGTGCTCCTCGGACGACCGGTCGGGATGGGTGTACGAGAACATCTCTATCTTGAAGAACTGGTGCACGCGGTACAGCCCGCGTACGTCGCGGCCGTAGGAGCCGGCTTCGCGGCGGAAGCACCAGGATACGCCGCCATACCGCAACGGCAGCGCCGAGGCGTCGAGCGTTTCGTCCATGTGGTAAGCCGCCAGCGGCTGCTCGCTGGTTCCGATTAGCGCCAGGTTTTCGTCCTCGACCTTGTAGGTCTGCTGGGTGTCCAGCGCCGCGCCGCCCCACGCGCCTGTGATCACGCCGGTACGCACGAGCATCGGCGTCCCCAGCAGCGTGAAGCCTTCTCCCGTGAGCAGATCCATTGCCATACGCGCCAGCGCCATCTCCAGCATGACGCCCTCGCCGCGCATATAGTAGAACCGCGACCCCGAAGCCCGGGATCCGCGCTCGAAGTCGAGTATGCCCAGACTGGTCCCGATCTCCACGTGGTCGCGCGGGGTGAAGTCAAACTCGGACGGCGTCCCCCACTTGCGTACCACCACGTTGGCCGAGGACTCGGACCCCTCGGGCACGGTTTCGTCGGGATGGTTGGGTAGCGAACGCATCAGGCCATCGAGATCGGACTCGACGCTGGCCAGGCGTGGCTCCAGCTCCTTGAGGCGGGCCGAGAGGGCCTTCATCTCGGCGATACGCGCATCCCGGTCCTTCCCCTTGAGGCCCGGGATCTCGGCGGACGCGCGGTTCTGGCGGGCACGCAGCGCCTCGATCTCCTGCAGGAGAGAGCGCCGGCTGAGGTCGGCCTCTATCACCGCGTCAATAGGACCGGGATCGCGGCCTCGCTTGCGCAGCCCGTCCTTGAACCTTTCGGGGTTCTCTCGGATCTGCTTAAGATCCAGCATGGCTATCCCTCCGTGGCCAGGATCTTGGCCGCCGCCGCCTCGGCGCCCCGGCCCGCAGGTCCGCCAACCTGCGGTAGTACGGCCTCCAGCGCGAGCAACCCGGCAAGCACCGCCTCGTCCTGCACCCATCCCAGGTGCCCAAACCGGAAGATCTTCCCCCGCATCCGCCCAGGGCCACCCGCGAGCACAACGCCGTGCTTGGTGCGCAGCCGGGTGAGCAGCTCCTTCGAATCAACGCCGTCCGGCACCCACACCGCGGTGACCGCCTCGCTGGCGTCTTCCTCACGGGGAACTACCCGCAGGCCCAGCGCGCGGACCCCGGCCCGCACGGCCCTCGCGGTACGGCGGTGTCGCGCCCACCGCGTCTCCAGGCCCTCTGCCTCGACCAGCCGCAATCCGGCGTGCAGCGCGCGCACAACGCTGATTGCCGGGGTGAACGGCGTGAATGCTTCCATGTCTCCCAGTTCGGCCCGTGTCCTATCGAACGACCAGTAGAACCTGGGGAGCCGCGCGGCCTTCACCGCCTCCCAGGCACGATCCGAGACGCTGATCAGGGCCACCCCTGGCGGCGCCATGAGCGCCTTCTGGGACGCGGTGATTACAACATCAACCCCCCACTCGTCGGTGCGCAGCTCGACCGCGCCCGCGGAGCTGACCGCATCCGCAACCACCAGCGCCGGAAACTCGCGCGCCGCCGACGCGATTGCGGCCAGGTCGTTGCGCACACCTGTTGAGGTCTCGCTGTGCGCCACCAGAACCGCCCGCGCGTCCGGGGTCTCCTGAAGCGCCCGGCGCACCGCCTCGGGATCGGCGGCCTGCCCCCAGGGCACCTCCACCCGGTTGACCTTGACGCCAAAGGCCTCGGCTATGTCGGCGAACCGCTCGCCGAACGCGCCGCCGCACACCGCCACCACGGTGTCCCCTGGAGAGCAGAGATTGACGATCGTTGCCTCCAACCCGCCGGTGCCCGAGGCCGCAAAGGGCAAGATGGTGCCGCGGGTCATCAGGACACGCCCGACTGCTTTCAGCGTCTCGGCAAACAGGCGTGCGAACTCAGGGGTCCGGTGGCCGGCCATCTGGGTCGCAGAGGCCGCGAGCACCTCGTCGGGAAGCGGGGTCGGTCCGGGAATCAGCAGGTACTGCCGCACGATCAACCTCCTGGAAGTGAAACGCCCCGTCTCGTCAGAGACGGGGCGGGTTCCCGCGGTGCCACTCTGGTTCCAGGGCATCGGAGCGCCCGGACACTCATTGCGCTGTACCGGGCGCACCCGGGGGCTTGGCCCAGCCACTGCCTTCCGTTTCAGGAGGCCGGCGTTTGCCCGCTGCTCAGGAGTGGATTCGACCGGGGTCCCGACCGGCTCACACCAATCGCCGGCTCTCTCGACCAGGCGGACCCGCGGCTACTCGTCTCCGTCATCGCCATCTGAGGCGTGTTTCAGTTATGGTAGCATCAGACCCCTGGCCCGACAAGCCCGGCCTACGACAGCCCGGCCGGGGACAGCCCGGCCTAGGAGGCCATCACCCGCGACATCAGCTTCAGGCCAACATCCATTACCTTCCACGGCATGCCGGCATGGAACGGCTCTCCTGCACCAAATCGCCACGGCAGATAGATCCCAAGGAGTTTCTTGCCGAGCCGCCAGGGGGCCGATGACCCGACCCTGTAGAGATCCATCGCGTCGGGTTGTACCTCAACGGGCAGCGCAGGATTCCCGGTCAGGCGCAGTGGCACCTGTGCAAAGGTGGCCTTGTCGAACTGCTCCATCACGCACATGCTGACGGGCTGAAACCCGAACGCCGGCTCGGTCCCCAGAACCTGCGCGGCCAGGTGCTCCGCGGCCGCGTCGGCCTGGAGGAAGGCAAGAAAGGCCTGCTTGACCGGGAAATCCCCGGCATCCCCTGCGGCATAGATGTCGGGGTGTCCCACCACCTGGCGAGTCCCCAGATCGGTCTGGAGGAATCCCCGTTCGTCGGATGGCAGGCCTGCGAAGGGGGTCGCTGCGATGTATGGAGGGAACGAGACAAGGAGATCGTAGGGGAGGCGACGTCCGTTCCGGTACACCACCTCGCCGCGATCCACCCGCTCGACCACATGCTGGGTGTGGCCGGTGATGCCCCGTCGGGCAAACTCGCCCGTCACCACCTCGTTGAGGCGCGGGCCAAAGACCTGGATGTACCTTGCCTCGAATGTGGACCAGGCAATCTCGACAGCGCTGCGCGCTCCCTTCTGGCGCAGCCACGTGTCGAGCATGAAGACCATTTCATAGAGAGGGCCTGAGCACTTGTTGTTGGGTGGAATCAGGAACAGCACCTGCCTGCGCCGCCCCTCCCGGGCATCTGCCAGGAGCGCATCGAACGACCCCCGCAGCCGGAGCATCTCCTCGGGAGTCCAGACTGTCTGCGCGTACTCGCGGAGTCCGGGGATCTCATCGGGACGCATACCGGCGCCGGTGGCCACCACAAGATAATCGTAGGGAAGCTTCTGGCCGTCAACCTGGACGGTCTTGGCCTGGGAGTCCACCCCGTTGACCGCGCCCTTGACGAAGGTGATCCCCTTGCGCTGAGTAGGCTTGGCAAGCGGAATCTTCAGGGTCTCCGGGTCGAGGCCGAAGGGAATGTAGATCGTGTTCGGCTTGAAGAGGAACTGCTCTTGATCGGAGATGAGGGTGATCCTCGCCCGCTCGGCCAGGCGCATCCTCAGGTAGAAGGCGGACTCCAGCCCGGCGAACCCTCCGCCTGCGACCACGATCCGCGGTTGAACTGTACCCATTGTCTGAACCCCCTGTTCTCTATCCTTGCTTCCTGGTCGAGATGCCAAATGGCATGTAGAGCGGGCACGTGCCGACGAAGCTCGTCAGCAGGAAGATGACGGCGACAATACCCAGCACGATCGCGAGCGTGCCGCTTATCTTCCCGGTGAAGTACAGGATGCCGATCAAGATCGCGACTATGATGCGGATGGTCCTATCAGCGGTTCCCATGTTCGGCTTCATTGAGGTTCAGCCCCTTCCGCCTGGCGCATGATGTGCCAACTTCCACCTAAACGCTGGCCTCCGGCTCGCCTATTCCATGTTCGTGACGAATCCGTCCGTGCTACCCGGAGCAGCTGGCTCTGGCTAGGGGGTTCGGCTGAACCACTCGTTCCAGTGAAACGTCCCAGGACCTCCGACCACGCCGCGCAGCTCGGCACGGTGAAGCAGCAGGGGAAACCAGTCACCCAGCCGCACCGCGACGGCCTCATCGTAGAATCGCTGCTGCGCGCGCGCCCAGATCGCGGCGCGCACCGCGGGGTTGGTGTGACGCACCAGCAGCCGCAGGTGCGCCGCCATCTCGCGGTCCTGATACCACCCGGGCCACGACGGCTGCAGCGGAAGCAGGAAGACGGGATCGGGCACGAACGCGAACGTGGTCGCGAACACCTCCCATCCCTCGGACCGCGCACGGCGGGAGACCAGGGTGGCCCAGTCCATCACCTGCAGCTCAACCGTGAAGCCGGCCTGCTCCAGTTGTGACTTGGCAATCGTGGCAGCGGTCATGTGGTGCGGCATCTCGCTGCTGACCATCCAGCGCAGCGGCTGGCCGCGGTATCCGGCCTCGGTCAACAGCCGGCGCGCACCGGATGGGTCGCGCTGCCGGTAGACCGGCTCACCGGCCTCGGTCCACAAGGGGTGCTCGCGAGGGAAGAAGGACGGCGTGGCGCGCCAGAACTGCCGTGGGCCGTACGTACCGCGCAGGACCGCCTCTTCGTCAATCGCGGCGACGACAGCCCGGCGCAGCGCCCGGTCTGTCATCAACCCGCTACGGTGGTTGAGGACGAAGCCCGCCCACGCAGGCGTGGTGATCGGATGAAGCGTGACCCCGCGCGCGCCCTGGAGCCGGGGATACTCATCGTGGGGAACCGAGTGGGCGAAGTGGTAGTCACCCCGCAGCACGCCGGCGATCCGTACCGAGGCATCGGGAACAGGCAGGAAGAGCAGCGCGTCGAGAAAGGGCTCGCGCCGGCCGGCCAGGCCGTCGGGCGGCTCCTCGCGGGAGCGGTACCGATCGAACCGCTCCAGCCGGATGTGAACGTCGGGCAGGTGCTCCACGAACCGGTACGGCCCGGTGCCTATGAGGCGGCGGATGATGCCTGCCCCGGCCTCCTCTATCACCTCGCGCGGGTAGATCACGGCCCCCTGGCTAGGGATGGCCAGCGCCAGGGGCACGAGCCCGTTGGACTCGCGCAGGCGCATCATCACGGTGAAGGCGTCGGGTGCAGTCAGCCGCTCGATGTCGCGGAACAGCTCGCGGCCGCGCGCGGCAAGCTGCCCCCACCTCTGCAGGGAGGCGACAACGTCGCCCGAGGTCATCTCTCTGCCGTGGTGGAAGAGCACGCCGCGACGGAGCACGAAGGTGTAGGTGCGGCGGTCCGGCGTTACGGTCCAGCGCTCAACGAGCAGAGGCCGCGCCTCGTACCGTGCCGAGAGGGCAAAGAGCCCCTCGAACATGTGGATGGCCACGTCCTGCGTGGGCCCGCCCGTGGTCCAGTGGAGGTCGAGGGTGGGCGGCTCGCCGGTGTGGGCGATGCGCAGCACTCCGCCGCGGAAGGGCTGCTCGGCGGCCTGCGTGGTGGCGCCGGGACCGGCCTGCGACGGTGCGGCGCCTGAGAACGCCGCGCCCACCATCAGGATCGCGGAGACGGCCGCAAGCGCTCGGGCGTGCCTACACATCGAAGATCACCCTCGCCGTCCAGCCCACGTCGGCCTGCCTGACCTCCACCATGTGATAGGTCGCCGCCTTGATGTCGCGGCGGAAGCGGTGGCGGTTCGGGTCAACCGGCTCCCCGTGCACGGTTGCGCGCAGCCGGCTGGGGCTGACCTGCTCAACCACGAAGGCGACCGGCACAAAGGCCTCGATGTTAACCACCGCCAGCAGGTTGTTGAGCCAGTCCACCAGAAGCCCCTCATGGTCTTCGGCCTCCACCTCGCGCTCCAGCCATGCCCGGTTCTCCACGGTGCCCGGGTCTACCATGAGCGAGAACATGCCCTCGGCCGCGGCCTCGAACACCTCGACCAACGTTGCGCCCCGCGCGATGATTCCTATGTCGGCTGTGTGCTCGATAACCTCGAAGGTACCCATTGAGGATATAATACCGGAAGACCCGGAAAGGGGGTGACGCTGTGACCGATCGTGAGCGCATCCGGCTCACGTCGCTGGTCGCCTGCGCCGGCTGAGCGTCTAAGCTCTCACCGGGCGACCTGGCGCACGTGCTGCGCCACCTTCCAAAACCAAGCGACCCGAACCTGTTGCTCGGGATCGGGACCGGCGACGACGCGGCCGTCTACCGGCTGAGCGACGAGAGCGCGCTCGTGCTGACGGTGGACGTCTTCACGCCGGTTGTGGACGATCCGTACGAGTACGGTCTCATTGCCGCTGCCAACGCCTTCTCGGACGTCTACGCCAAGGGAGGCCGTCCGCTGCTGGCCCTCAACATCGCTGCGTTCCCCCGCAAGATGCCGCTGGAGATCCTGGCCGAGATGCTCCGCGGCGGCGCCGATAAGGCGGCGGAGGCAGGCGTGCTGATCGTCGGCGGGCACACCATTGACGACCCCGAGCCCAAGTACGGGCTGGCGGTCACCGGGCTGGTGCACCCGGCGAGATTCGTCTCCAACGCGGGCGCGCGGCCGGGCGACGTGCTCTACCTCACGAAGCCGCTCGGCCTGGGCGTCATTACCACCGGCATCAAGCAGGAGAAGACCGCGCCGGAGGTCGCGGCAGAAGCGGTGCGCGTCATGACGGCCCTCAACCGCGACGCCTCCGAGGCGATGCTGAAGGCCGGTGCACATGCCTGCACTGATGTCACCGGTTTCGGACTGCTCGGGCACCTCTACGAGATGGTGGAGGCCAGCGGCGCCGGCGCGCGCATCAGGGCGGCGGCTGTGCCGGTCCTGGATGGCGCCCGGTCTCTGGCCGGGCAGGGGGCCGTAGCAGGAGGGACCACGCGGAACCTCGAGTGGCTGGAGGACAAGGTGCGCTGGGCGGACGGGGTGGACGAGGTGACGCGGATCCTCCTGGCCGACGCGCAGACCTCAGGCGGGCTGCTGATCGCGAGCGCGCCGGAGCGGACGGACGCGCTCGAGGACGCGCTCCGCACGCGCGGCGTGGAGACCATCGCGCGTATTGGAGAGATCACCGCCCCAGGCCAGATCCCGATCGAGGTAGCCGGCGATCCCTAAGTTCAACCCGGTCGTCCCTCGCGAGCACGGCGGCTGGATGATGCTGGGCGTCCCGCTGGTCACCGGCGCAATCACAGCGCCGTCGTTTGATCCCCTGTGGTGGCCGTTCTTCGCGGCGGCGTGGGCGGTCTACCTGGGCCGGTGGCCGCTGATGCTCCTGGCGCGGCAGCCCGCACATCCCGAGCGGGCGCGGTGGCTCCGCTGGGCCGCCGGCTACCTGCTGGCCGCGCTGACGCTGGGTGCGTTGCTCGCGGCGCGCGGCCGCGCGGGTCTGGTGGCCATCGGGATCCTGGCTGCCCTGCTGCTGGCCGTCCACCTCTGGCTCGTCTCCCGCAGGGCCGAGATGACGGTAACCGGCGAACTCTGGGGCGTGGCAGGACTGACGCTGGCCGCGCCGGCCTCGTGGTACGCGGCGTCGGGTCATTGGGCTCTCGCCGCCTGGGGGCTCTACGCCCTCAACCTGGTTTACTTCGGCGCGACCGTCTTCTACGTGCGGGTGAAGGCGCGCGAGCAGCCGAAGTGGCCGCCGGATCTCGCTGGGCCGCGCCGCGCGCTGCTGGGATGGAAGGCCTGGGTGCCGGCGGCGTCAGGCGTGCTCGTGGCGCTCCTGTGGGCGCCGCTGCTGGGGTGGCCCCGGGCAGTGGGCCTCGCGTTGCTCCCCGGCGCGGTCAAGGCCGTCGCCGGGGCGTTGATGCGGCCACGGCGGCTGGTGATCACACGGGTCGGGGTGATCGAGGTCGTGATGGCGGCCCTCTTTGGCGTGCTGATCGTGCTCATCGCATAGTCGCGCCCCCTTCGCCTCACCTCTGAACCCCCATCAATCAAAGGGTGCCGAGGGAAACCGGGGGCGGCGGGGCTCCCGTCGTGCCCGAGGAATCGTCATCGCGCCTCCACAGGATGAGCACGAGCCAGATGATAAAGACCCTCACCGGGAGCGGCAGGTCCAGCGGGAGGGTGACGTCCGCGCGGCGGGTGAGCATCCCCTCCGGGGTAATTGACCCGACCTCCGCGGAACCATCGAGAAGCACAAACGCCCGCAGGAACGCAGACCTCGACCGGAGTGTGTACCGCCTGCCTTCGTGCTCAATCACGAAGGAGCGCCGGAACGCGCTGGGCTTCTCTGCGCGCGCCAGGACCGCCCCGCCGGATTCAAGGACGAAATCGCCCATCATCGGCCCTTCTCGGTACACCTTGAAGGTTGACCCACGGACGTTCAGTTCTCCCCTCTCCCGCCACCAGGACACAGATGTTGCCTGCCTGGCGCCACGAGTCGACCAGCTGAGTAAGTGACCCATTCGCTGAGAACTCGGGTTGGTCAACGCGCTTGGGGTCGGGGACGCCGACCGCCCGCGGCACGTCGTGACCTTCATAGATCAGGACCGTGCCGCTGTCCTGAAGCTCGTCCTCATAGGGTGCGTTGGGGCGAACCGACATGAGAATCACGGAGTGATTGCTCCCTAGGCCGAAGTTCATACCCCGCTGGAGGCTGACTCCCTCGCGGCGACACATGTCCAGGTACGAGATGATCTCGTTGGCCATCTGTTCGCCCGGCCGCCCGCTCAAACGCGTTTCTTGCCCGGCCCCCCTACGGGGCAAACATGTCAAGGAGTTAGGCTACCTCCTTACGGCGAGCCTGACCTCGAAGGTCTTGAGTGGCGGCACGTTCGGTTCGAAGGTTCGGTGATAGATCAGCTTCAACCGTTCCTTCCCCTGCCGGATTGCCTTGAACCTGAGCGTGAATGTGCCGCCGGACCCTGTTGCGCGGGTGTAGGGTTCGAACTCCGGGTCTCCCTCCTGCTGCAGCAGCGTCCCTGCTCCTGGCGCAAGCCCCCACGTGTAGCCCGTGGTAGGGTTGCCTTCGAGCGCGACACGAAGGGCATCGCCCACACGCAATGTTACAGCTGATCCGGAATCCCTGGCGGTCAGCTCTGTCACGGTTGGCCGGGGCTGGCCGCGAGACGCAGACACGACAACTCCGGGCGCTGGCAGTTCATACCAGAAATCCGACACAAACCCTTGTGCGTCCGTGGTGAAGCGCTGTCCGACCACCCTGGGCGTGCCGTCCACGCAACGCCAGTCATAGATCGTTTCATGGCCGGTAACGGCCGCCGGAATGCTGCGAGCCGTCGGGGCCTTCTTACAGAAGACGATCATCTCGGATTGTGGGGTGGCACTGGTGTTCGCCTTCGAGCACGGCAGATTGGCGCCCACGAAACAGGCCCAAACGTGGCCGTCCTTACACCGCCACACGGTCCCTGCCGCAACCACATCGTCCGGCGCATCGTCCGCGATCCCGGCCAGTTTCCTCAGGCCCTTGATGACTGGCCCGGGCACCGCAGGGCCAACATACCGTGCATCTGGCGCATCAATGGTGCCGACCGCCGCGCAGTACAGGAAAGGGTCCGGAAACTGGGCCTGCGCCGGTGTCGGCGTGGAAGCAACGGCCCCAGACGGGGCGCTCCGTGGCGCGCATGCCGATGACAGGAACACCACGAGCAAAGAACCGGCTACGCATTTGAGCAGCTGCCCGCCGGTCATCAGGGTCTCTCCCCTCTGCGTCTGACAGAAACCGGTCGCACTGCACCATACCCCAGCTACAGGAGGCGCGCGCCCACGAACAGGTGCTGCTGCGCGTAGCCCGCCAGCGGGCCGAAGCGATCCCTGGCCCATCCACGAATCGCGCGCGGGGTCACCGGCCGACCGCTGAAGTACCAGCGCTCCACTGCACGCGCCACCCAGACATCCACCGGGAACGCCTCGCCACGGCCGAATGCGAAGAGCAACACGCAGTCGGCGACCTTCTCGCCGACGCCTGGCAGATCCAGCAGCGCGGCGCGTGCGTCATCGAAGTGCATGGTTGCGATCCGCGGCAGGTTGATCTCACGGTTCGCGACCATCCGCGCCAGGTCCCGCACGTACCGGGCGCGGTAGCCAAGGGCACACGCGCGTAGCGCTGCGGGGCTGGCTGCGGCCAGCCGCTCAGCCGATGGGAACGTCCAGCCGGCGGCGCGGCTTCTCCCGCCGGATCCTCCACCGGTAGTGGCACCAATCAACTCGCCGCTTCCTGTATCGTCCTCGCCCACGATCGGCTCGCCAAACCGCCGTGCCATCCGCTCGATGCTGAGGCTGATCTTCGGGATGTTGTTGAATGCGGAGATGACATAGGATACCAGGCATTCCCACGGATCCTGGCGCATGATCGCGATCCCCGAAGTGCGTGGTAGCTGACGCAGAAGCACGGGGTCGCGGGCGAGAGATGCCTCGATCTCCGCGAGCGGCTCGTCCGCTCCCAGGTGTCGGCACAGGCATGCCGGAGAGGCGCGCCGATGAGCCAGGGATGTGGGAGGGCCGTCCCACCTGACCACGAGGCCGTCGGGCCCCTGCGCGACCACAACCACCGTCCCGGCAACGATGCCCCGCCATGTGGTAGCGGCACCATCCGCGGGCGCCGCCCAGCGAAAGCACTGGCCGCACGACAGGGTGCGGGACAGATCATAGGGCGGCTCAACCGGGATGAGCACGGCGCGGCTTGCCACCCACTAATCCTCGAGGATGCCCGCGTCCAGCACGAGCTGCGACCACGTCTCCATCTGGGCGTAGACTGCCCGCACCTCACCGATGCCGGCCAGCCGGCCGGTGAGGCGGTCTGTCTCCCGGATCGCCACGCGGCCCGACGGTACGTCCACGACGTGCACGAGCCCAAAGTGCACCTGACCGACCGCGTTCTCGTCGTCGTTGAGGACGCCGGCCAGCCGGGCAGTCCACGGGCCGTCAACGATCAACTCTTCGTCGAGCTCGCGGCGCAGGCCCGCGGCCACTACGTCGTACTCGCCGCCCATGTCGTCCTCCGCGCCGCCCACGTCGGCGCGCGCGACGTGCCCACCCACGCCCACCGAGTAGAGTCCGTGCAGCCGGCCCTCGCCTCCGGCCTGCGTGCGCCGAAAGAGCATGTAGCGGCCGCTGCTCTGAACCACGAGGTAGGGGATGATCTGCTTGAGCGAGGGATCGCCTTCAACGTCACCGCGGCGCCGGAAGAGACCGAACTGCCGGATGCGCGCCAGGTACTCGTCCAGCCCGACGGAGGAGACACCGCGGAACGGCCCGTTCCAGAAGAGGTCTGCCCGCGGGACTACCAGGATCTGTTCGTCCACGCCCATGCCCGTATCACCTTATGTCCGCGGATTCCAGCGAGCCTGGGTCCGTGGTCGCATAGACGAACTTGGCGATCACTGCCGGTCGGTGCGGCTCCCTGACATAGGGCAGCAGGAGCGGGATGTCGGGGAAGATCGGCAGAGCCGTCAGCCCGTCGGGCGAGACCCACCGCAACGGGCCTTCGTGGGAGGCCGCGACGGCCCGGTTCTCCACGCGCGCGGAGAAAAGGAAGATCGTCCAGTACTCACCTGTGGCGCGCACGACGGCGGTGGCCACACCGCGGAACTCGAGGGGCGGCTCAATGCCCGCTTCCTCCATCAACTCCCGCCGCGCGGCATCGAGAGGGTCTTCGCCGCGGTCTATCTTGCCTCCGATGGCGTTCCAGAAGCCGGCGTCGGGCTCGTGCTGTCGGTGGATCAGGAGCACGTCGTCTCCGTGGAAGACGAAACAGAGCGTCCGCAGATAGACCGCGGTGGGTCCATCACGGTGCGGGCGCGGCGTGAACACTCCCATGGAGGTCGGGCGCGCGGCCTTCCTCAGCGATAGTACGCCAGCTTCATCGCTTCGCGGGCGCGCGCGAGCGTCTCGCCCGCGATCTCGCGCGCCCGCCGGCTGCCATCGGTGACAATCTCCTCGACGTGCCCGGCCCGCGCCGCGAACCCGGCGCGCCTCTCGCGGATCGGGTCGAGAAAGGCATTCAACGCGCGGGCCAGCCGCCTCTTCACCTCAACGTCGCCGACCCGGCCGGCACGATAGCGCTCCTTAAGGTCCTCCACCTCGGCCTGGTCCGCGTTGAACGCCTCGTGGTAGGTGAACACCGGATTGCCCTCGACTGTGCCCGGATCGGTCGGGTGGATACGCTTTGGATCGGTGTACATGCGCATCACGCGCTGCGTCACGGTATCGGCGTCGTCCGAGAGGTAGATAACGTTGCCCAGGGACTTGCTCATCTTGGCCGTGCCGTCGGTACCTGGCAGCGTGCCGACCTCACCGATGAGGGTCTCGGGTTCGGGGAACACCGGCGCGAACAGCTCGTTGAACCGCCGCGCGATCTCGCGGGTGAGCTCCAGGTGCGAGGCCTGGTCCCTGCCCACCGGGACGATCTCGCCGCGCACGCTCAGGATGTCCGCCGCCTGCAGCACCGGATATCCGAGCAGCCCCGCGGAGGGCTGCTTGATGTGAAGATCGCGCATCTGCTCCTTCAGCGTCGGAACCCGCTGCAGCCGCGGCACGGCCACCAGCATCGACAGGATCAACTGCAGCTCAGGAATCTGCGGGACCGCCGATTGAAGGACGATCGTGGATCGCTCTGGATCAATCCCCACACTCAGGTAGTCCAGCACGATCTCGCGGATGTTCTCCTCGATCTCCTCCAGGTGGTCCAGCCGGGTGGTCAGGATGTGGTAGTCCGCTAGCAGGAAGAAGCAGTCGTACTCGTCCTGCAGCCGGACGCGGTTGGCGAGCGTGCCGACGTAGTGTCCCAGGTGGAGTTTCCCTGTGGGACGATCCCCGGTCAGCAGCCGTCCCTTCTTCATCGTCGTCCTCCCATCGTGTCCCGTGCCTCCCCCCCGCCGAGGAGACCTTCTTCCGGCGTCCCGTCCTCGACGCTCCTGCGCAGCCGCGCCAGCTCGGCCTCGTAGCGCGTCAGCGCTCTTAGGATCGCGTCGCGGTTGGCCCGGCAGATCGCGGCCCACATCTCCGCGGGGCTGCGTGCTATCCGCGTCATCTCCTCGTGCGCAGGACCACCGATCGCGCGAGCGTCCGCGGCGACCGTCCGATCAAGCGCCATGCTGACAAGATACGGCAGGTGGCTCACCTGTGCCACCATCTCGTCGTGCGCCACCGGATCGAGTATCACCGGATGCATGCCGAGGCGCATAACGGCCCCCTGCATCGCCGCGACCGCCTCGGGCGCCGTGAGCGCCGTGGGCGTCAGGACGAACGGGCGCCCGTCAAGCAGTTCGGCACTTGCCGAGGCCATCCCCTGTCCCTCGTTCCCTGCCATGGGGTGCCCGCCCACGAACCGAATGCCACCCGCCAGCACCGCATCCACGGCCGCGACGATCGGTGCCTTTACGCTCCCGACGTCAGTGAGCACCGCGCCATGGCGCATCCACCGGGAGGCGGCAATCGCTGTTGCCACCACCCGCTCCAGCGGCGTCGCAACGATGACGAGATCGGCCTCGGCCACACAACCGAGATCAGCGCTGCCGGCATCAATCGCGCCACGATCTGCTGCCAGCTCGAGCGCGCCGGGATCCACGTCTACGCCGAGCACGCGGACCCCGACCGCCCGCAGGCGCAGGGCCAGCGACCCGCCGATCACCCCCAGGCCAACGACGGCCGCGGTGCGGGGAAATGACCCGGGCGTCCCGGCCGGACCGTCCATGCCTAGATCTCCCGTCCCACGGCGTCGGCGATCAGCCGCAGCGATGCCATCAGGCCGGCGAAGTTGTCTAGATTCAGCGACTGCGGTCCGTCGCTGAGCGCGTTGGCAGGATCAGGGTGCACCTCGACCATCAGGCCGTCCGCGCCGGCGGCGACCGCGGCCCGCGCCATAGGCGCGACGTAGCGCCACTTTCCGGTCCCGTGGCTCGGGTCCACGAGGACCGGCAGGTGCGTCAACTGCTTGAGCACGGGGATCGCCGAAAGGTCGAGGGTGTAGCGGGTGTTCCCGTTGAACCCCCGGATGCCGCGCTCGCACAGCACAACCTGGTAGTTCCCTTCGCTGAGGATATACTCGGCGGCCATCAGCAGCTCTTCGATCGTCGCGCTCACGCCGCGCTTGAGCAGCACCGGCAGCCGTGCGCGCCCGGCCTCACGCAGCAGGGTGTAGTTCTGCATGTTCCGCGCGCCGATCTGGATCATATCGGCGTAGCGCACGACGAGCTCGAGCTGCGCGGCGTCCATCGCCTCGGTCACAACAGGCAGGCCGGTGCGCTCGCGGGCCTCGCTGAGCAGGCGCAGCCCCTCCTCCTCCAGCCCCTGGAACGAGTACGGCGAGGTCCTGGGCTTGAACGCGCCTCCCCTAAGGTGCGTGGCGCCCGCCGCCTTGACACCGTCGGCCGCGGCCAGGATCTGCTCGCGGCTCTCCACTGAGCACGGGCCTGCGATCACGGCCACGCGGGCGCCGCCGATCGATTGGTCCCCCGCGATCACGACGGTGTCCTGGGGGATGAACTCACGGCTCACCAGCTTGTAGGGCTGGAGGATCGCCACGACGCGCTCGACGCCCGGGGCCACCTCGAGCGACTCGCGCAGGATCTCCTTGGTGCGGTCGTCGCCGACCACGCCGATCACCGTGCGCGACACGCCGACCGAGATGTGGGTGTTCAGGCCAGCGCCGCGGATCCGCTCGACCACAGCCTGCACCTGGCGCTCGTTTGCGCCTGCCTCCATGACAACGATCATTTCATCGCCTCCGCGATCGCGAATCCCGCCCGGCCACGAACAACCCCCGCTCTAACACAAACACCCCTCGCCCAAAAGGGACGAGAGGCGTTCTCCCGCGGTGCCACCCAGGTTCCGCGCCGCCGGCGGTGTGGATCGAAACCCAACCCTGCATGCGCGGCGGCACGGCACTTGCGCTCCGGTCTCGGTGGAGCGACCGATGAAGCTACTGCGAGCGGGCCGGCTTGGAGCCGAACCCACTCCACGCCTTCGCTTCATGCCTCCCGGGCCCATTCACCGCCCCGCAGTGCCGCGCTTTCACCTGTTCGCGGCTCTCTCCTGAAGATCCCTGGCGGCGCCGCCGGTGCCCGTCTGGGAACCAACGTTAGCGGCTACTCTTCCCGGTCCTCGGCCTATGAGATTGAGAGGGAGTATAGCACGGCTGCCAGGCGCCGGGCAATGCGCGGTAGGTTCTGCGCTCCTGGCCCGCGGCACGTGGTTGCCTCACAGAGCGCTCATCCTCGCACCCAGTGCTCCACGGGCTTGGCGAGGAAGTCCTCGATCGCGATGCCGTCGCCGCCCACGAGGAGCTTCCGGTTCGGGCGAAACGCGACGGAGAAGGCGTCCATGCCTCTGAGCGCGTCGCGGCGCCGCGCGCTCTTCACCTCGATGGCGGTGAGGCTGCGGCCCGCTTCCACCACGAAATCCACCTCCCGGTTACGGTCGCGCCAGTAATGCAGTTGGCAGGCGCCGGAAGCCGCGGCGTTGGCCAGATGCGCGCCGACGGCCGATTCCGTCAGCCGCCCCCAGAACCCGAGATCGGCCCGCGCTTCCTTGAGGGTGAGGCCCGCCTGGGAGGTCATCAGGGCGGTGTTCAGCACCTGCAGCTTCGGGCTCGAGCCGCGCTGCCGCGCCTGATCGCCCGCGAACTTCTGCAGGCCCGTCACCATCCCGGCCCCCGTGAGGAGTTCGAGGTAATGCGCCAGGGTGGTGGTGTTGCCGGCATCCTGAAGCTGGCCCAGCATCTTCTGATAGGAAAGCACCTGTCCGGAGTAGCCACATGCAAGCTCAAACAGGCGCCGCAGGAGCGCCGGCTTATCCACACGGGTGAGCAGCAGCACATCGCGTGAGAGGGTCGTCTCGATGAGCGCGTCCTTGATGTAGCGGGCCCAGCGTCTCGGTTCGGTCGCGAGCGGCGCCGCGCCCGGATACCCGCCGTAGAAGAGGAACTGTTCGAGGGACAGGCCGAACGCCTCGCGCATCTCGGGAAATGACCAGTGCGGAAGGTGCACCACCTCGAAGCGCCCGGCGAGGCTCTCACCGAGTCCGCGCTGAATGAGAAGCGGCGCCGAGCCGAGGAGCACCACCTTGAGCAGGAGGCGTCTCGCCGTGTCTTCGTCCCACAGGCGTTTGACCGTCTCGGACCACGCGGGGATCTTCTGGATCTCGTCCAGGGCGAGTACCGCACCCCGCTTGCCGGCGTCGTGGGCCGCGAGCCGTGCGGCATCCCACTGCTGTTCGATCCAATCGCGCCCGCGCAGGGTCGGCTCGTCGGCGGACGCGTAGGTCACCGCGAACCCGGACGCGTCGAGCACCTGCCGTACGAGCGTGGTCTTGCCCACCTGCCGCGGACCGGCGACGACCTGCAGGAACCGGCGCGGTTCCCGGAGACGCCTGGCAAGCACTGCACCATGTGGTCTCGTGAACATGCGGCCCTCGCGAATTACTCAACGTCCTGAGTAATATTACTCAGTGTCACAGGCCACGGCAAGTACCTCGGCCACGCGCCGGCCGCTTCGGGATTTCGGACGGGGTGGCTGGCGAGGAGCCTGTAGGTGCCTGGCGGAAAGGAGTTCAGGCGGTCCCGCCCCGCAGGAGCCGAGGATCGAATGCGTCCCGCAGGCCGTCGCCAAATAGGTTCAGCCCGATGACCAGAAGCATGATCGCCAGGCCGGGAAAGACGGTGATCCACGGCGCCTGGCCCATGTATACACGGCCGCCGCTGAGGATGGTGCCGAGACTTGGAATGTGCGGCGGCACGCCCGCGCCCAGGAAGCTCAGCAGAGCCTCCCCCAGCACCGCGTAGGCGAAGATGAACGTGCCCTGGACGATCGCCGGTGACATACAGTTGGGCAGCACGTGGCGCGCCATGATCATGGCGTCTGAGAGCCCCAGCGAGCGCGCCGCGGTCACGTACTCGAACTCGCGGACAACCAGGACGCTACCGCGGATGATTCTGGCCATGCGGGGAGAGTAGACAATCCCCAACGCTACCGCCACGTTGACGGCGCTCGGACCCAGGGCCGCCATCAAGGCGATGGCCAGGATCACGGCCGGAAACGCCATCAGCGCGTCCATGAGGCGCATCAGCAGGTTGTCCAGCCGCGGCATGTAGCCGGCGGCCAGGCCTACCGGAAGCCCGATCGCGGTGCTGATGACCACCACGGCGGTGCCGATGGCCAGCGACAGGCGTATGCCGTAGAGCACCCGGCTGAAGACGTCCCGCCCGAAGTCATCGGTACCCAGGGGGTGAACGGCCGAAGGAGGCCTGAGGCGGTCGGCGATCTCCATCCTCTGCGGGTTGGCCGGCGCCAGCATCGGGGCCAGCGCGGCCGTCAGGAACAGCCCGATGAGGATCAGGCCGCCCAGGATCACGATCGGCCGGCGGAGCATCAGGCGCCACCGCAGCCGCCACGGCGAGATCGGCTCGGCGGCGACCCTCGGCGGAGGCGGGATGCGCGGCATCGTCAGTACCGGATCCTGGGGTCAACCGCCGCGTAGACGATGTCCACCAGCAGGTTGATCACAACGTACGCGGCGGCAATGAGGAGCACGATCCCCTGAATCACCGGGTAGTCGCGCCGCAGGACCGAGGTGATCAGCAGTTGCCCGACGCCGGGGATCGTGAAGATGGTTTCCGCAACAACGTTGCCTCCCATCATGACCGAGAAGATGATTCCCACCACGGTGACCACCGCTATGAGGGCGTTGGGAAAGGCGTGGCGGAGCGTGACCCGCTGCGACGACAGCCCTTTGGCCCGTGCCGTCCGCATGTAGTCTTGAGCAACCACGTCCAGCATGGCCGCCCGCGTCATGCGGGCGATCAGCGCGGACTGGACGAACCCCATGGTGAAGGCCGGCAGCACCAGGTATCTCAGGCTCGTCCACAATCCGGAGGCGGGCGAGGCGTAGCCCGCCACCGGGAGAAGCCCCAGATAGACCGAGAAGAGCAGCACCAGGTTGAGAGCCAGCCAGAACTCAGGCACCGACACGCCCAGGAAGGCCACGAGCGTGACCCCCTGGTCCATCAACGAGCCACGCCGCACCGCCGAGATGATACCGGCCGGCACCCCGATGCCCACCGCTATGGAGATCGCCAGGGCGCTGAGAAGTACCGTGGGCAGCAGGTGCTGGCGGATGGTGGTGGTGACAGGCAGGCCGAAGAAGATGGACGTCCCAAGATCGCCGACCAGGACCCTCTGGAACCACCGGAACCACTGGGTGAGCAGCGGGGCATCGAGCCCCAGTTCCTGGCGCAGCCGTGTGACGGCCTCGTCCGGGGCGTCGGGCCCCAGCATTATTACCGCGGGGTCACCGGGCGTGAGGTGAATGAGCAGGAAGACGATGGTCCCGACCAGGATGACGATCGGGACCATCGCCGCGAGGCGGCGTGCCAGGTAGGCCCGCATGGCCTCCTAAGGAGCGATCCACACGTTCCAGAAGAATAGGTCGGGCCGGGTGGCCAGTCCCTGCACTCCAGGCCGCGCGATCGCCAGGTTGAAGAAGTCGCCGAACTTGATGCCCGGTACGTCCTCCCAGTAAAGCCGCTGGACATCCTCCCAGAGACGCTTGCGCGCCGCGGGGTCGGGCTCGCGGATCAGCCGCCCAATCAGGCGGTCCTTCTCCTCGGTCGTCCACCATCCCGGCCAGGTGGGGCTGATGATGACCGGCTGGATCGGCGGGTCCACGCCCGGGCTGAAGATGAACGAGGTGCTGAAGACCTCGTACAGGTCGGGATTGGCCCGGCGCGAAAGCACGGTCGCCCAGTCCAGAACTTGAAGATCCATGTTGAACCCGGCCTCCTCGAGTTGCTGGGAGGCGATCAGCGCCGGCTTGTATGCCCAGTCGAAGGCGGCGCTGGTGATCCACCGCACGGGCTGGCCGCGGTATCCGGCCTCGGCCAGCAGGCGGCGCGCCGTGGCCAGGTCGCGGCGGTTGTAGGGGCCCAGGCCCTCGCGGGAGTACCAGGGGGACTCCTTGAACATCAGGCTGCCGTCCACTCGGAACATGAGCGGGTTGCCGAAAGTGCCTGCCATGACCTTGCTCATGTCCAGGGCCGCCAGGAACGCCTGGCGCATCCGGCGGTCGGTGAACAGCCCCCTGCGCTTGTTGAAAACCGCCATGGGCTGGCCGTAGGGCTTGAGGATCAGGGTGCGAACCTTGGGGTTGTTGCGCAGGTCGCCGTAGGCGTCCGGGGTGATGCTCTCGGCGTAATCGTACTGCCCGGTCATCACGCCGTTGATGCGGGTCTGCACGTCGGGAACGATGACAAACCGCAGCTTGTCGGCGTAGGCCACCTTCTGACCACCGTAGCCGTCGGGGCTCCCTGCGCGCGCCGAGTACCCGTCGAACCGCTCGAGCTCGATCGCCTGGCCGGGCACCCACCGCGTGAACTTGAACGGCCCAGTTCCGATCAGCTCCGAGAGCTCGGTGATCCGCCTCGTGCCGGCGGCGTCGGCCACCGTCTGCTGGTAGATCCCCGCGAGCTGGATCGGCTGCGCCAGCGCGGCGATAAGGATGCCGGACGGCTGCTTGAGCCGCACCACAACAGTACGTGCACCCCTGGCCTCGATCGCCTCGATGTCGTCGCGGAAGAACGGCACCGCGACCACGGCCATCTTCACCCACCGCTGCAACGACGCCACGACGTCGCGTGAGGTCATCTCTCGCCCGTTGTGGAAGCGCACGCCCGACCGCAGCGTAATCGTGTACTCCTTTCCGCCGTCACCGACCTTGTAACCCTCCGCGAGCATTGGGATGATCTGGAAGTTCTTGTCGTAGGTGAAGAGGGGCTCGAACACGTGCCAGGCGACTATCTCGGTCAGGTAGGCCGTGGTGGAGTGGATGTCCAGCGCCGGCGGATCCGCGCTGATGGCCACGGTCAGCGTACCGCCGCGCTGCGGGGCCGGGGGCTGGGCCCAGCCGCTTGCGACGGTCCCGAGCAACCCGGCGAGTGTCAGTGCAAGAACCACTCTCATGCCGCTCATGCTTCAACCTCCTCTGTTCCCTCGGCGAACCTCGGCGCCCGGTGGGCCTGCACACCCGGCGAGCCTCAACGCCAGGCGGACCTCGATGCCTGCTGTGCCTTGGGGTCTATGTTGAGGTTCGGGCCTGCACGCCAGGCCTCCTTTCGCCAGAAAGCCGCAGGAAATCGGCAACTGGCACCGAACTACCAATGTTCAAACGAGTCAGCACGAGTCAGCAGGGGAGGTTCGGGTATGAGCCGCGAACGCGATCTTGACCAGATGCTGCGCGAGCTGAGTCCCTCGACGCGGCGCGAGTTCCTCAAACGGGCAGCCGCGATGGGCATAACCGCGGCCGCCGCCCAGGCGATGATCATCAAGAACCCCACCATCGTGACCGCGGGGCCGAGCGCGAAGCGGGGCGGCACGATCCGCATCCTGAGCCACCAGGAGGTGGCCAGCCTGAGCCCCGACGACATCGGTCCCACGATGCAGTGGAACATCATCACGCAGATCCACAACGCGTTGGTCGAGGTCAACGATAACTTCGTTGTCGAGCGCGTCCTGGCATCGAACTACCTGGCGTCGAAGGATGGCCTGACGTACACCTTCGCCCTGCGCAAGGGCGTGAAGTTCCACGACGGGACCGAGTTCACCGCCGACGACGTGAAGTACACCTACGAGTTCCACATGAACCCGAACAACGCGACGATTCAGGGCGTCCTGTTCAAGGCCGTGGACAAGGTAGAGACCCCGGACAAGTACACGGTCGTGGTCAAGATGAAGGAGCCCAACGCCGCCTTCCTGCGGCAGGCCGCGACGGTCTTCATCGTGCCGGCCCGCTACCACGGCCGCATAGGAGAGAAGGCCTACAAGGCTGCCCCGATCGGCACCGGAGCGTTCCGGCTGAAGGAGTGGCGGCCCGCGGAGTTTACGGTCGTCGAGGCGTTCGACCAACATTTCCGGGGCCGGCCAAACGCAGATTTCTTCAGACAGGACGTGGTGCCGGACCCGTCGGTGCGCGCGATTGCTCTGCGCACCGGCACCTCAGACTCGTCCGCCTGGCCCCTGCTGTCAGAGGACAACCTGCGCTTCGAGGCCGAGGGGGGCTACACAGTGTTCCGCACATCGAGCCTGGCGGTCAATCACTTCCCGCTCAACAACGACCACCCGATTCTCTCGGACAAGCGCGTGCGGCAAGCCATGATGCACGCGATCGACCGCCAGCGCCTGATTGACGACGTCTTCCGCGGCACGGCGATAATCGCGCACTCCATCTTTCCCCCGGCGCTGCAGTACTGGTACGAGAAGGGCGTCAAGCAGTATCCCTACAGCCCCGACCGCGCCAGGACGCTGCTGGAGGAGGCCGGTTGGCGTATGGGCCCGGGCGGCGTGCGCGTAAAGGACGGGACGCGACTATCGTTCACCTGCGCGGTGATCACCGGCGACCGGGCACGGCGTCCTGAGGCCGAGATTGCCCAGCAGGACCTGGCAGGGGTGGGGATGGAGATGCGCATCGTGGAGCGGCCCGTCGCCACGATCCTTTCCCAGCTTCCCAAGGGCGAGATGGACGCCTCGCTGTTCAACTGGACCTACAACGGCGGCGGAGGCGAACCCGACCCGTCGGCCACCCTGGCCGTGGGCGCGGCGCGGAACTTCTCGCGGTTCAAGAACCAGCGGGTCGAGGAGTTGCTGCCCGCTGGGCTGCGTGAGGTAGACCCTGCCAAGCGCAGGAAGATCTACAGCGAGATCCAGAAGATCGTCGCGGAAGAGGTCCCGTTCCTCCACATCATGTACTGGGACTGGTTCATCATATTCGGCAAGCGGATCAAGGGGCTGCCCGCCTCGACGCAGTCCGGATCCACCCTCATCCGCGACGCCTACAAGTGGTGGATCGAGTAGGCCAGCCAGTGCTCAAGCATCAACTCACCCCCGGGGGGTACGGCGGAAGGCGCCGGCCCCCTGGGCCTCAAGTCTGGGCCGCGGGCTGCACCAGATGCTGAGATACCTGGCCTCGCGCCTGATGCAGGGCTCCGTCGTCATCCTCTTGGTCAGCATCGGGACGTTCTCCATGATGCACCTGATCCCAGGGGATCCGGTGGACCTGATGGTAGGCGAGGCCCAAGTCACCCAGGAACAGCTCGACATGATCCGCAAGAAGTGGGGGTTCGACCGGCCGATCCACGAGCAGTATCTTGCCTGGATCACCAACATGGCTCGGGGTGACTTTGGGCAGTCGGTCGTACGCACGGGCGTCCCAGTGCGCAACATGATAAGCGAAGCCGCCGTCGTCACCGCCAAGCTCAACCTGCTGGCGTTCTTCATCTCCATAGCACTCGCCATCCCGTTGGGGATCGTGGCGGCCGTCAGGCGCTACTCCGGGTTTGACTACGCCATCATGGTCTCCTCAACGCTCGGCCTTGCCCTGCCCAACTTCTGGATAGGCCTGATGCTGATCGTCCTGTTCTCGCTGCTGCTGGGCTGGCTGCCGCCGTTCGGGCTGCCGTCGTGGCAGGGATATGTCATGCCCGTGGCGGTGATCGTGGCGAACCAGACGGCGCTGCTGGCACGGATGATGCGCGCCTCGACCATTGAGGGCATCGGAGAGGACTACGTCCGCACGGCGCGCGCCAAGGGCCTTTCGGAAGGAATAGTGGTCTCCAGGCACGTGGTGCGCAACGCCCTGCTTCCGGTCGTCACCGTGATCGGCTACCGCATCGCCTTCCTCCTGAGCGGCACGATCGTGATCGAGAACGTGTTCGCGCTCCCAGGGCTCGGCCAGTTGTTCATCGAGTCGGTGAACCGCGTGGACTACCAGGTCGTCCAGGCAATCGTCTTTGTGCTCAGCGTGCTGGTGGTGCTTGGGAACCTGCTTACCGATCTGGTCTATGGATACATTGACCCGCGGATTCGTATCGGGTGACCCGATGATCCAACGAGAGGCCGCGATCCCAGAACCCCATCGGAGATCGGAGTTCGCGCGCGCCTGGCGCCGGTTCAGGCGCTACCGCCCCGGGCTGTTTGGGCTGTGCTTCATCCTGGCGCTGGTGGTCATGGCGACGATCCCGGACCTGCTCTCGCCCCACTCGCACACCTACGTCTTCCGTGGAATGCGCGGCGCGCCACCCTCGTGGTCACACCCGCTGGGATTCGATCACATAGGCCGCGACATGCTGAGCCGAACGATCTGGGGCTCGCGCGTGGCCCTCATCGTCGGGTTGCTCGCGACCGGGATCTCGGTCGTGGTCGGGGTAACGGTCGGCGCCGCCTCCGGCTACCTTGGCGGAAGGGTGGACGCGGCGCTGTCGCGCCTCGTGGACACACTGATGGCCTTCCCGATCCTGGTGCTGCTCATCACGCTGTCGGCCGTCCTTGGCCCGAGCCTGGTCACGGTCGTGGTTATCATCGGGGTCACCGGCTGGGCGCAGTACGCCCGGGTGGTGCGCGCCGACGTGCTGAGTTTGCGGGAGCGCGAGTACACCCTGGCGGCACGCGCCGCCGGCGCCGGCGATGCCCGGATCATCTTCCGGCACATCCTGCCCAACGTCATGGGCCCTGTGATCGTGCTGGCGAGTCTGGGCATCGGCGGCATCATCATCCTGGAGTCGGCGCTCTCGTTTCTGGGGCTGGGCGTGCAGCCACCGACCGCCTCGTGGGGAGGCATGCTCTCCGACGGCCGGGCCTTCATCCTCATCTACCCGCAGATCGCCATCGCGCCGGGCGTGATGATCTCGCTGACGGTGCTGGCCTTCAACCTGCTGGGCGACGGGCTACGCGACGCGCTCGACCCTCGTCAGAAGGACGTCTCGCTGGACCGGTAGACCGCGTCGCGATCGAGCGGAAAGATCGGCCGGCGCACGTGTTGAAACGCGAAGTGCGCCAGGTTCGACGAGCACAACCCCGGCGGGTCGGTGGTGATGATGTGCGCGGCCAGCTCCTCGTAGCCGGCCCGGAAGTGCGCGCTGGACTTCAGGCCCACGATCCGGCAGTTCCGCACGTCTATACCGTGGAGGAGGAACGGCCCGGGGTCGAGCACCTGGCCGCGCCGGCTGGAGACGATAACGTCCAGTCCGCCGCAGGCCAGGCGGGCTGTCTTTCCATAGTCCGCCTGCACCCCGCGCGCCAGCGCAGATAGCGTGAACTTCCCATCGGCCAGACTCTTCACGTAGACCTCCAGGTCGAGCGGGTCGCCGTGCAGCCGGTCGTGCTTGCCGCCCAGGCGCACCTGAAGCGTGGCGCCGACGCCGGCCCGGTGCGCTGCCTCGGCGACCCCGGGATCGTAGAGCATCCCGAACGCGCTCTCGGTGAGGCCGGCTTCGACCATTGCTCGCAGCAGATGTGTGCCGTCTCCCGGCGCCCCGCCGCCGGGGTTGTCGCTGGTCTCGTTGATCACCACCGGAGTGCGCTCCCCGGCGGCCGCCACCGCCTCGGCCACCGCCTCGGCGGGCAGGGGATAGCGCCGAACGAACCCCTCGCGGCTGGCCCACACCTCCTGCGCGACCGCCCGGGCCGCCCTGCGGGCCAGCGCCGGATCGTGCTCGGCCACTGCTACGACGCTGACGCCTGCCTCCGGGATATCGCTGTAGGGAAAGCCGTGCATGAGCGCGCAGGCGATCATTCCGGGCTCTCCCTCCCAGCGGTGGCACAGCGCATTGATGGACCGCACGGGCTCCAGGCCCGACGGCGCAGGGACGGCCAGCAGCGGCAGCGCCTCGACGGCCGTGGCAGGATGGATCTGCCCGCGCAGGGCCCGCACCAGGAACTCCATCGCCTCCTGCCCGCGCTCGTACATGTCGGTGTGAGGATACTCGTGCACGCTGAACAGGCCCGTGGCCAACTCCGCCATCCTGGGCGTGGTGTTACCGTGGAGGTCCAGGGTGACCGCGATGGGCATCTGGGGACCCACGACCTCCCGGACCGCGGCCAGCACCGCGCTCTCCAGGTCGGAGATCCCGTCAGCCACACCGGCGCCGTGCAGCGCGAGGCAGACGCCGTCCAGCGGCATCGCATGCCGGATGCCGCTCAGCAACTCTGCGAGCATCGCCTCGTAGGCCTCGCGGGTAATGGTACCCCATGGCTCGGTGCTGGCCGCGAAGGTCGAGATCGCTACGACGCCCAGCCGTTCTGCGGCTTCCCGCATCCCGCACAGGAAGGTGCGGGTGCCGCGGAAGCGCTGTGTGATCTCCTCGCCGTGGGCCCACAGGCGCTTCTGGAACATCTCTAAGGTTGTGGGAGGGCAGAACGTGTTCGTCTCGTGGCTGATCTCTCCGATGGCTATGCGATACACTGCCGGGCCTCCTCTACGGGCGTCCGGGTCATCCCGGTCCGCATCATCCCGGTCCGCGTCATCCCGGAATCGTCAGCGACTCCAGATCCCGCGGATAGTACGTCAGCATCTCGAATCCGCTCTCCGTCACAACCAAGGTGTCGGAGTGGCGGAACCCGGCGAACCCCGGCACATAGATCCCGGGCTCTACTGTGAAGACCATGCCCGGCCGCATCTCGGTAGCGTCGCCGACGTCAAGGAAGGGCGCCTCGTGGATGCTGATCCCCATCGCATGGCCGACGTGGTGGCGCCAGTACTGCATAAGGTCGTGCTTCTCGAAGAACGCGCGCACCGCCCGGTCCACCTCGGCGCACGGCCGGCCAGGCCGGATCGCATCAAACGCGGTCTCCTGCGCGCCCAGCATAAGGGAGAAGAACCTCCGGTGTTCGTCGGTCACCGGGGAAACGATCATGGTGCGTTCCAGCTCGCTGTAGTAGCCCCCCACCGCCGACGACGCGCCGGTCACCAGCACGTCCCCGGCGTGTATGCGCGCGTTGGTGGTCATGGCGTGGGCGATCGCCGACTGCTTCCCGACCTGCCCTCGGTAGCCGGCGCGCGCGCCGGGGAACGTCCAGCTCAACGGCCGGTACTCCGGGCCCAACGCCCTGACCATCGCGACCGTGGCGTCGTACGAGGCGCGGTGGCTGACCTCGCCCTCGATCACCCCGCTCCGCGTGTACTCCTGCAGCAGGGCGTGGGCCAGGTTTCCCCAGCGCGCGCTCTCGCGGATCAGGGCCAGCTCCTCCTCCGACTTCACCATCATCATCTCTTCTATGAGATCCCGCATGAGGCTCACCGGCACGCCCGGCAGGACCTCGCTGAGCCGCGGCCCCCTGTAGCCCATGATGCCCGGGTACCCATCGCCATCCGCTCCCAATTGCCCCCGGGCCAGCCCCAGGCTGCCCAGCAGATCAGCCAGATGCAGCATCGGATGGGTCTCGCCTGGATACTCCGGGTAGGTTACCACTCGATCCACAACCGCGTGGGCAGCCGCGTGCTCTTCCTCAAGGCGGGGGATGAACAGCACCGTTGCGTCGTCGCCTGCCACGATCAGCGCAATAGGCCTCTCCGTGGCTATGAAGGCAAATCCGGTCAGATAGAAGACCTGGGTGGGACTGAACAGAACCAGGGCGTCGGCACCTCGCCGCCGGGCCTCGGCGCGGGCGAGTCCGGCGCGGCGCAGGTGTTCCTCGCGGCTGATGAACAGTCGCATCTGGTCCCTCCTTCTGTATGGGCCGCCTCTGTACGGGCCACCCCTGCATGCGGCTGCGGAGTTGTGTTCTGGCATCGCGGGCAGGATTCCTGGGAGGCGCACGCGGCAAGGCCCTCTGCTATAATCCTGGCAAGCAAAGGACAGGCGAGTCATGCTCCGGAAGGGGGATACGGTATGCGCGGAACCGCCCTTGCTCTGCTGATCGCACTGCTCCTAGGCATGGTGGGTAATGCACCGGCACCTACCGCGGCCCAGGATCGCCCGCTGGTGGTTGCGCTGGGCGCTGAGCCCCGCAGCCTGATGGCCATGCGCATCGTGGACTGGACGACCAACGTCCAGCAGATGAACATCTACGACCGGCTCTACTACTGGGACGGCTTCCCGCCCCGCATCAAGCCCTCCCTGGCCGCGGAACTTCCGCAGACCCCGGACGACCTCACCTGGATCATCAAGCTGCGGCCGGGAGTCAAGTTCCACAACGGCGAGCCGTTTGGGGCGGAAGCGGTGAAGTTCACGTTCGAATGGCTGCTCGATCCCAGGAACGAGTCTCACTACCGGCCCCGCTTCGCGTTCATCGAGTCGATGGAAGTCCTGGACCCGCTGACGCTGAAGATCCGCACCAAGGAGCCGGCGCCGATCCTGCGCTACTGGCTGGTGGACTTCACCGTCATGGCGCCGGGTTATGTGCGCTCGGTGGGCAGCGTCGAGGCTTCGCGGAACCCCATCGGCGCCGGGCCCTACAAGTTCGTGCGCTGGGACCGCGATGAACGGCTTGTGCTGGAGGCCAATCCCGGATACTGGAACAAGCCGCCGGCGATCAAGCGCGTGGAGTTCAGGTTTATCCCCGATTTCAGCGCGCGCCTGGCATCCCTGCTGGCCGGGGAGTCCGACATCGTCAAGGACGTGCCGCCGGTCGCGGTGGAACAGGTCAACCGCAGCGGCCTGGCCGAGGTCAGGGGCGTGGCGTCGTCGCGCATCAACTACCTTGCCCTGGTCAACTTCAAGCCCGGCCCGCTGCAGGACCGCCGCGTGCGCCAGGCGCTGAACTACGCGGTGAACGTGGATGAGATCGTTACCAACCTGTTCAAGGGGCGGGCCACGCGCATCCCCGGCGCGCTATCGTCCATCAACGAGAACGTGAACCCCAACCTCAAGCCCTACCCGTTCGACCCGGAGCGGGCGGTCCAGCTCATCAAGGAAGCCGGCTACGATCCCACCAAGCTGGAGTTTACCCTCGACTCACCGTCCGGGCGCTACCCGCTGGACAAGGAGGCCTCCGAGGCGATCGCTTCTTACCTGGGCCGCATCGGCATCAGGGTGCGGATCGTGGTGAACGAGTGGGGCACCCACCTCGACAAGATCATCAACCGCCGCACCGGCGAGATGTTCTACCTTGGGTGGGGCCCGGCGCTGGAGGCTCAGGGCACGATCGCCGAGCTGTTCCGGCCCGAGCGGACGTACAGCGGATTCGGGACGTCGAACCTGACGCTCGAGATCAACAAGGCCATCCCGATCGTGGACCTCAAGAAGCGGCAGGCGGCCTGGCACCGGATCCAGGTGATGCTCTACACCGAGGCGCCCTGGGTCTTCCTGTGGCAGCAGCACGACCTCTACGGGGTGAACAAGCGCGTGACGTGGGGACCTCACCCTGCTGAGAAGATATTCCTGCACGACGCATCGTGGGCAAAGCGGTAGGCCGGGAATCCCGGCGGCCCAGCCGGTCAGGAGATAGGGCGGGCCCGTCGGCCTGACGGGCTCGCCCGCCAGCGGATTTCGCATGCTTCAGTTTGTTGCCCGCCGTCTTCTGGAGGCCCTGGTGGTGGTGTTCCTGGCCCTCACCGTGGTCTTCGCCCTCCAGTTCCTCGCCGGCGATCCGGTCAAGCTCTTCCTGCCGACGGACACAACACAGAAGGAGATCGAGGAGTTCCGCGAGCGACTGGGGTTCAACGATCCCTGGCTGGTGCAGTACGTGCGGTTTCTCCGGGGCGCGCTGCGCGGTGACTTCGGCAACTCGCTCCGGCAGCATGAACCCGCGCTGGTCCTGGTGCTGCACCGGTTCCCGGCCACGCTCTCGCTCTCCGGCGTGGCGATGCTGCTCGCCCTGGTCATAGCAATCCCGGTTGGCGTCATCTCGGCCGCGCGGCGCAACTCGTGGTTCGATCACCTGGGAATCGGCTCCACGGTGCTGGGTCAGGCCATTCCCGGATTCTGGTTGGGACTGATGCTGATCTACGTCTTCTCGGTCTGGCTGCGCGTGCTGCCGACCGGCGGGCGGGGAACGTGGCTGCACTTCATCATGCCGTCGGTAACCCTGGCGGCGTTCGTGGCGGCCCGGTTCGCGCGTCTGACGCGCTCGATGATGCTGGACGTCCTGGGCCAGGACTACATCCGCACCGCACGCGCCAAGGGGCTGGCACCACCGCGCGTCCTCTACAAGCACGCGCTCAAGAACGCATCCCTGCCCATCGTCACGCTGCTGGCGCTCCAGCTCGGCCAGTTGCTGGGGGGCGCGGTCATCACCGAGACGATCTTCGCCTGGCCCGGGGTGGGGAGGTTCCTGGTGCAGGCGCTGCTGAACCGCGACTTCCCTGTCGTGCTCGTCGGCGTCTTCCTCACAGCGGTCCTGTACTCGGCGCTGAACCTGGTGGCCGACATGGCCTATGCCTGGCTCAACCCAAGGATCCGGTATGAGTAATGCCGCCGTGACCATGGCACCGGCGCTGACGGAGCCCCGACGCGCACGCAGGCGGATGCCCCTGAACCGCTCCGGCGCACTTGGGTTGATCGTCGTCGCGCTGGTGGTAGGAGTAGCGGTGCTGGCTCCATTGATCACGCCCTACGGCCCCGCGGACAGCGACCTGGTCAAGACGCTGCAGCCGCCGTCGCGCGCCCACTGGATGGGCACCGATCAGCTCGGAAGAGACCTGTTCACGCGCATCCTCTACGGCGCGCGGGTCTCGCTGACGATCGGACTGGTCACTGTCGGCGTCTCAGGAGTCCTCGGGCTCGTCGTCGGCCTCATCTCGGGCTACCTAGGCGGGTTGACCGACGTAGTCCTCATGCGGCTGGTGGACGTGCAGCTTTCCTTTCCATTCATACTCCTGGCGTTAGTAGTAAACGCCATCCTGGGCATCGGATTGCAGAACATCATCCTGACGCTGATCATCACTGGGTGGGTCGTCTATGCGCGCCTGGTCCGGGGTGAGGTGCTGGCGCTCAAGACCCTCGACTACGTGGAGGCGGCGCGGGCGCTGGGCGCGCAGCAGATGCGGATCGTCCTCCGCCACCTGCTTCCCAACCTATGGACCCCGGTCATCATCCTGTCGTCGCTTCAGGTTGCTCAGTTCATCGTGGCCGAGGCGGCGATCAGCTTCCTCGGGTTCGGCGTGCAGCCGCCCATGGCGTCATGGGGCAACATGCTCAACGAAGGTAAGACGTATATATACAATGCATGGTGGATGACCACGTTCCCGGGCGTGGCGCTGGTGCTGACCGCGCTGGGTGTAAACCTGGTTGGCGACTGGCTCCGGGACACGTTGGATCCCAGACTGGGTCCGTAGGATCACGCGAGAACACAAAGGAGGCAACGCGATGCCGTTCGTACCGGCGGAGGTGTTCGCAGACCGCCAGCGCAGGGTGCGCGAGTTCCTGGCCGAGGGTGACTACAGGGCGCTGCTCGTCACCGATCCCGACCACTTCTACATGCTGACCGGCTTCCACCTGGACGTGGCGCCCTGGGAGCGGTCGGTGGCCGCGGTGATCCCCGCCGAGGGCGGGCCGTTTCTGGTCATGAACGAGCTCTCCACACATCACCTGCTGATGGCCCGCGAGCGCGGTAGCCTGCACGTCTCCAACTACGCTCTCTACGTCGAGCATCCGCGCGCCGTGAACCGAACCTACACACGCGACCGCTGGCTCCAGTTGCTGGCCGCGAAGCTGCGGGAGTGGGGAGGGTTCAGGCGCGGCCGGCTGGCCGCGGACCGTATCTCGGCGTTCCGGGGGCTGCGCGCGCAACTCCCCGGGTTGTCCGAGTTCGGAAGCGCCTCGCGGTTCCTGGTCGAGATGCGCCAGGTCAAGTATCCCCAGGAGCTGGAGATAATGCGCCTGGGCGCGGCGCTGACCGACTGGGGGCAGGACCGGTACATGGAGACCGTCCGGCCGGGGATGCTGGTGACGGAACTCGACCTGGAAATCGCCCGGCGCACCTCCGTCGAGGGCGCAGCGCGGTTTCCGCAAGACCGGCTTGAGGTGCGCGTCTGGTCGCTCTCGGGCGCGGCCTCGGCGTCGCCGCACGGCACCGGCGCCGACTGCGGGGCACGCTTCGAGAAGGGCGACGGGGTTGTCAACATCATAATAGTGCGCTTGAGCGGGCTGGTCGTGGAGAACGAACGCACGTTGTTCCTGGGCGAGCCGCGCAGCGACATCCAGCGGCGCGCCTACACCGCGGCCACCGAGGCCAACCAGGCCGCGATCGAGAAGTTCGTCGCCGGCACCCCAGTCGCAGAGGCGGACGCCGCGGCCCAGCGCGTAATCGAGCAGCGCGGCTTCGGCGACCACATCATGCACCGGACCGGCCACGGCATGGGCATCGCCGGGCACGAGTTCCCCGAAGACATGGCGTTCAACTACCGGCCTCTTGTCGAGAACGAGGTCTACTCGTGCGAGCCCGGGGTCTACATCTACGGGGTGGGCGGGTTCAGACAGGACGACACGGTCGTGGTGGGCAGGGAGCAGCCCGAGGTTATCACGAAGCGGAGCAAGCGGCTGGAGGACCAGGTCGTTCAAGTCTAGAAGGAGAGACGATGCCGCGACAAGGCCCGTTTGACGTCGCCCTGAGCGTCCCGGCAGAAGATATCGAGGTCGAGCTGCGCGGTCTCACCGTGGTTCCCTGGTCGGGGTTCCTCCTCAACCCACGGCGGCTGCGCGGGAGCGACTTCCTCATGCGCTGGTCTCAGGGACGGTGGAGCGAGGACCGCATCATAGAGGCCACGAGCGCCACTTCTGAGTTCTTCGCCCTACCCTACGGCCCGAGCAGCACAGCTCCGAACGACGACGTTCGCGAGTTCGAACTGTACTTCGAACGGCTGGAAAGGGCCGGTCTTGGAAGACTCAAGCGTCCGGACTTGCTCGTCTTCAGGGAAACGGACCGTGATGACGTCGCCGATGCAGTGGATGCCATCGGCGGTATTTCCGAACTGCCCTTCACGTCCGAAGACAACCCGCGAATCAGGGAGGTGCTCGGCCGCGCGATTCTGGCGGTCGAGTGCGAGAACAGCCTCTGGGTCGTGAAGAGAATGCCCGACTACGGTTCGGCGTTGACACCACAGCGCCGCCTAGGAGGAAAACCGGGGCTCAAGAAGGCAGCCGTTCTTCCGACCATCATACTCAAGGAAGAGGACCGTCATCCGCTGCGCGAGTGGCAGGCGGGGGCGAACATCCCCATGCATATCTGGCACATCTTCTTCGACATGGCATACGGAATCTCGCTCAACAGGGCCGAAGATCTCATCGGGGCTGGAGCCATCGAGCCTACAGCGCAGACCTTCCAGGCACCGGGCGGCGCGACCACCAAGAAGGTGATCTATAAGATCTACTACCAGCACGCGTACCTGCTGGGGGAGTCTGAACAGGAGCCCAAACCTGTGGCAGACTACATCATGGACAGGAACGGTCACATCCTGCCCTACGTGAGATTCTCGGGCGGGAAGCTGACCTTGCGCGGGGAGGCGCTGGAGGTTCTTCGTGCGGCGGCAGCGGGATCACCGCGGGGGCGCGATGGCTAGTCACCAGAAGCTCCCACCGTCCGGTCCGGCACGGGAGGCACTTCGTGAGAAGGGCCAGTTCTGGACGCCCGACTGGGTCGCCGAGGCAATGGTAGCCTACGTGCTGGGGCATGGAGCACAGTCGCTCTTCGACCCCGCCGTGGGGGCAGGGGCGTTCTTCAGGGCCGGCGTTACGGTTGCCGCAGAGATGGGCCGGAGGATACGGCTCCTCGGCACGGAGGTCGACCCGGGCGCCCTCCTGCAGGCCGAACAAGCGGGGCTGCACCAGAAGAACCTGGCTGACGTTCAGATTCGAGATTTCCTCCTGGATCCGCCTCCCGGCCCCTTCCCGGCGATAGCCGCCAACCCTCCCTACATTCGGCATCACCGACTGTCGCCCGAGGTCAAAGCAAAGGCCAAGGCGTTTGCCGAGAGGCTCATCGGAACGCCGATCGATGGACGCGCCGGGCTCCACGTCTACTTCCTCCTGCGTGCCCTGGAGCTCTTACAGCATGGCGGGAGGCTGGCGTTCATCATGCCTGCGGATACGTGCGAGGGGGTATTCGCGCCAGCGCTTTTGGGATGGATCTCCAGGCACTACCGTCTTGACGCGGTCGTGACATTCGATCCCGCCGCTACACCCTTCCCCGGCGTCGACACGAACCCGGTGGTCTTCTTGATCTCAAGGGAACCCCCCCAGCCGTCCCTCGCGTGGGCGCGTTGCCTGGTGGGGCATGCGGCATCACTGAAACGCTGGGCTCTCTCCGGGCTTCCGTGTGTCTCTTCTCCTGACCTTGAAGTTGTGTCACGCGATCTCGCGGAGGCGCTATCTACCGGGCTGACAAGGGCTCCCCAGCACGCCGGCCACAGCGGGCTGGCTTTGGCCGACGTTGCGACCGTACTCCGGGGAATCGCCACCGGTGCAAACCAGTTCTTCTTCCTGACCGCCAGGCAGGCTGCGGAACTGGGAATACCCGGGGAGTTCCTGAGGCCGGCGATCGGGAGGACGCGAGACGTGCCGGGGGATACCGTCGCCGATGACCTCATCCGGGAACTGGAGGCGAAAGGCCGACCCACCCGGCTTCTGTGCCTCGATGGGCGGCCGGTTGGGGCGTTCCCGAAGGAAGTGCAGTCCTACATAGAGCAAGGCGTGCGCATGGGGTTGCCCGAGCGACCGCTCATTGCGGGACGGAGACCATGGTACAAGATGGAAACTAGAAGGGCCCCTCCCATCCTCTTCGCGTACCTCGGCAGGCGCAATGCGCGGTTTGTATTGAACAAGGCGGGTGTCGTTCCGCTCACGGGTTTTCTCTGCGTGTATCCTCGGGAGGGAACAGCTGAATCCCTGCAGCGGCTCTGGCGGGCGCTGACGCACCCGACTACGCTGAGGAATCTCTCCCTGGTCGGGAAGTCCTATGGCTCCGGCGCAATCAAGGTGGAACCGAGGGCGCTGGAACGGCTTCCCTTCAGCCCCGAAGCCGTGGCCGAGGCGGGACTCCAGCCGCTTCTGCTCTCGCTGGGTGTGTAGCCAGGCGGTCGGGTGGTCCGCTCCTGACACCCTCACCCTGACATGACCAGATTCCCGCAGGACGATACCGCCGTGGCGGGGAAAGAACGGCCGGAGAACCAAACCGTTCGCGGTTGACAGGCTGGACGCCGCGACAACTGCCAGCATGTGGGCGCCTCTTGGGGGTGTTCCGTGAGGCGAATCCTGGGCGATGTGCTCTACGCGGCGGATCCATCGAGGCCAGACGCCAGCTACGCGTGCTACAGCGCGAAACTTGCCCGAGACCTGGGGCTGGCCGAAAGCTGGTTCCGCGACGCAATCGCGGCATGTCCCGATCTCGTGATTGCACCGTGCAAACAGGCCGGGATCACCGATGAAGACTGGTACTGCTGGGGGTGGGAGGTCTCCGTTGAGGTAGGCCCGATCGATGCCCTGCTTGTCTCAGAATCCGGGCGGATCGCCATCGTCGAGACAAAGCTGGCGTACAATCCCGAGCGGCGGCGTGCCGTCCTGGCACAGCTCCTGGACTACGCAGTTCACCTTCAAGGAATGGAGTCCGCAGAACTTGGCCCGATCCCTGAAGACATGGTGGATATGGACCAAGTGAGGGATCATCTGGACGTGGGGACTTCCTTCTGGCCGAGCACCTCGTCAATCCGTGGGATCTGGCCATGATTGACCTCTCGCTGTACCAGACCCAGAACGACGAGAAGGGGCCAAAGTACTTGATCGTCCCGACCTTGAGACAAGCATACGAGGCTGAAAAGAGGCATGTGGTGACCATCTCCGCCGCGGGGGATCCCCCGCGAACCACGGTGAAAATCGTGAGGCAGCCGCCAGAATCCCCTGATACCATCCGCCAGACGTGGCACAGAAAAGACTTCGAGGAATACATGGCAACCAGCGCCCATCTGAATCCGCCGTTCAGGGAGCTAGCGAACGAAATCCTAGGGCTCCTGGATAGACCTCCTTCTCCGCACTCCCCCTTGGTGGCTTCCTGGGGGACCGGGAGCAAACCCGCTCTCATACTCAAGCGCAACGGCAATGGCCTGATCGAGCTGTTCCCAAGGTGGGGCTCGATCAGCTTCAGAAAGGGCAAGTTCGAGGCAGCGCTTGGGCAGGACCTGGGGCAATCATACCTCCGGAACCTGGAGCAGATCTTCCCCGTCAGATGATGATGAAGTACCCGAACGTGCAGCAGGCCCAATTGAAAGACAGGGCCGCGCCGCTTGTCAGGATCCTCCCGGAGCACATCGAGGCGGCAGAGAGAAGCGGACCAAGCGGCTGAGTGGCGAGGGAACACCTCGGGAGCCACAATCACCGCCCGTTGTCTAGACCCCAGATGTCACCGTCTCCCCGCCCAGCAGCCACAGGAAGATCGCCGCTGGCACGAAGGGCATCTCCGGATCGTCGAGATCCAGATGGTCCCGGGTGACCACGATCCCCTTGCCGAAGGCCCGCCGCATCGGGGCGAGCGTGCGGCGGTCGATGCTCCGTTGGTACTTCACCTCTACAGGGACACGGCGCTTGATGGCGCCCCCACCGGCCAGGGCGTCAACCTCCCCACCGGACGCCGAGCGCCAGTAGAAGAGGGCCTGGGGCAGTGCGAACTGCTCGGCGAGAGGGCGCTCCTCGGTCCGAAACAGCGCCATCATGACCGCGTTCTCCACGAGGCCCGGTACATCCGGGATCAGCCCGACGCGCCGTACGCGTCCCGGCAGGTAGGCGAAAGCCGGGTCAACGCAGTATATCTTCTTCTCCGCGCTGGGATTCGGCCCGCCGCGATCTAGTAGGTATCTGTAGACGATCACGATGGTGAACGTCCGGGCGAGCAGGGTGGCATAGTCTTCGGCCGCGGCGCGGCTGGCGTCCATAACCTGCCCCAGGGCGGTCCAGTTCGTGCGGCTTCCCAAACTGCGCACGACCTGCTCCAGCATCCGGAACGCCCGCGCGGGCTCGCGCCCCTGCCGACCGACCTCGGCCGAGATCATGTCCCATAACATCTCAATGGTCTCATCCTGCAGGCCGCCGCCTGCCGCCTCCCATTCCACGGCGGCCGGGAATCCCCCGACCCGGAGGTACCGTTCGAATAGCGCCTGAAGCGCCGGGAGGCGCAGCCGGGCATCCAGCAGGACCTCGTGGCTCTTGCCGCTGAGGAAGTTCGCGGCACGCAGCACGGTCGGAGCCTCGATCCCGTGCAGGCCGGCGAAGTCGCTGAAGGAGAGGGGGAGCAGGATTCGGTCGTGCCCCGTCCCGGGGCCGCGCCTTCCGGGCAGCCGCTCGCTCCCGGCCTCTATGTCCAGCGAGGACGATCCCGTGAGGACCAAGGTGTCTCCCGCGGCAGGGGTATTGTCCCGCAGCCACTTCACCGCTTTTTGCCATCCGCGGATGCCGGAGACCTCATCCAGGAAGAGGCGCCAGCGCCTGATCCGGGGCCGAAACCTGCGGGCGGATTGAACGACATCGATTATGGCCTGTGGCTCTGTCTCGAGATCGAACGAATGGTAGAGAACACCGTCCTGGGATCCGTCCAGGGAGCGCTCTATCATGAGCTTGACGGCTGTGGTCTTACCGACCTGCCGGGGACCCCGGATCGTGTAGACCGCGGGCAGTGTGAGGTCCAGGTCCTCGACCAGCCTGGGCGTCCACCGGAGCCTGGCGCGTGCACGCCGCAGGAGGACGGGATCTTCGCGGATCGCGCCCGGCAAGGACCACCAAGGGTTGCTCTGGAGCAGGCGATCAATCATGGCAGAAATACCCTATCATATTGCTCGGTGTTTCCGCAATATGCGTGGATATTCCGCTGCTACAGCCCTCTCGCGTTTACCGCCCCGCGCCGAGGAGCGTCATCACCGTGCCCTTAACCCGCACACGCACGGTCCACTCCTGTTCCCACGCCACCCTTGGGTCGGTCGGCCGTGGCGGGTGCACAAGGTTCAACTCGTTCCCGTACGCGATCATGCGCACCATCGCGCCGTCCGTGCCCGCAAAGATGCCCCTGGGCACAGCGCACTGCATGGTGGTGGCAGGGAGGAGCACCCTCTCTGTTAACCAGCGCTCGATGTTCGCGGGTGACAGATAGTCGAACAGCCCCATACCCGCGTCGGGCACCTCAGATGAACTCCAGATAATGAAGTCGCTGCCTTTGGCGCCGAACGCGTTGATGAAATAGGCGCGGGCAGTCTGAATCTGCCCCCACCGCAGAGGGATGCTAGCCTGCGGATCACCCTGCGCGGACAGGGCTATCGCGGGCATCAGGTCCTGGTTTGGCCCGAGCGCGAATCGCAGTCCCGCCGGAACTCCCTCGCCGGTCACCGCGTGGTCGCCCTGCAGCGACGCTCCGTCGGGCAGCATCCGGCGGTCGCGCTCGTTGGGCCAGATCGAGTAACCGGGCTGCGCGCGAGCGCCACGCTCAGGCGCGTAGCGGCCCTGCCAGACCGTGGCCCAATCCTGAGGCGTTGCCCTTGCGAAATCCAGCACGCGAGGCTGCCCTGCGCGCACCTCAGCGCTGCATCCCCAGTAGAACAGCAATCGTCCCTTGGGCTGCTCTACCTCGCCCGGATCACGGCCTTCGGGTCCGCCGGCGGCCGGCTCGGCCCTAACCGGCTCCAGCGGAAGGCTGGCGCCCATTCGCATCGCTGCGGGGATGGTTTGAGTACCCTGCGTACCCTGGGGGCGCGCGCGTGTGTGGAGCGCTACGTCCATGTAGCGCCCGACCGCTGAGCGCGTGTTACCGAACGCGTTCTGGCCCAGACCGAACGCCCCGGCCGGCATCCCCGGGATGCCAAAGATGTTGGTTGCCACATCAATCCACAATTGCGCAACCGGCGGCCTGACCTCTTGCTGTTGCGCGCCGGCCGCGGTAGTCAGTACAAGAAGGGAGACAGCGGTGGCAAGAAGGCGGACAGATTTGCTACGCATGTTAGAACCCCCTGCCGGATCTTGACCTTCGATGCCGTGGTGATCGACACGACGGTGCAGACGCCAGAACAGATTATCGAGGTGATCGTGCGACTGGTGCGTGAGCGAACGGATGTGGGCTAACGTGTGGTACGGCTTCTGGAAGGGACTGCTGGCATCGTGCTTCTGGCTGCTCTTCGGGCTTCGGGTGGAAGGCCGTGAGCATGAGCCGGAATCGGGGCCGGTGCTGGCGGTCTGCAATCACGTCAGCGCCGTGGACCCGCCGATCGCGGGGGTGGCGCTGCACCGTCGCGCCTGGTACATGGCGAAGGAAGAGCTGCTGCGCACGCCGGTGCTGGGCCCGCTGCTGCGCTCGGTCGGTACGTTTCCCGTGCGGCGGGGCGAGGCCGACCGGCAGTCGATTCGCACCGCGCTGCAGGTCCTGGGCCGCGGCAGGGTGCTGTTGATGTTTCCCGAGGGGACGCGCAGCCCGGACGGCCGGCTGCTGTCCGCCGAGCCCGGCGCGGCGCTGCTGGCCTTGCGGACCGGCGTGGCGGTCCTGCCGATGGCCGTGGTCGGGACGCACCGTGCGATGCCCAAGGGTGCCCGCCTGCCCCGCCGCACGCCGGTTACGGTGCGCATCGGCCCGGCGATCACCGTGCCCAGGCACGAAGGCCGGATCGACCGCGCGGTGCTGGACGAGTGGGGCCGGCGGTTCATGGCGGCCATCGCCGCGCTGCTGCCGCCGGACCAACAGCCAAGGGTCTGAACGGTCAAGCGAGCTGAAGGACCCTGACGCCGATGGCGGCCGCCGCGGTGATGACCCTCTCATCCCGCGTGGCCAGCGGCAGCCCCAGCCGGGCGGCCAGTTCCAGATAGGCGGCGTCGTAGGCGGAAAGGCCATGTTGTCTGCCGAGGGGGAGGACCGAGCCGAGGATGTGGTCTACGGAGGGCTGCTCCATGACGATTGGGAGGGCGCCCAGAAGTTCGACGAAGCGTGTGCTCTGGGCCTCGGTCAGCCGCCCTCGCCGCTCGGCAGACAGCAGGACATTGGCGACTTCTAGCGGCCAGATCGCGGGGACGACGGCGGTGGTGCTCACCAATCGGTCGAGCACGGCTTCGGTATACGGTGTCGCCTCGTCCTCGAAGCACCAGGACATCGTGATGGAAGTATCGAGCGCGAACTTCATCTTGTGCGGCGGCCTTCCTCGATCAGGTCACGCAGCACGAGGGGCTTCAAGGTGATCCCCTTCCGGAACTCGCGCAGGGCGACAATCACACGGCCGGGATCCTGCCGACGACTCTCCGGGATCGGCAGCAGCATTGCCACAGGCACGCCGTGCTTGCTGATGATGAGGCCTTCTCCGCGCTGGACTTCCTCCAGGAGCCTGGCGAGATGCGTCTTTGCCTCATACGATCCGACCGTTCGCATAACACCCATTCCACGAGTTCAACTAGTCTAGGACTAGTCTATTTGATTCCCCGGATACAGTCAAGGCCAGTCTCTCCCGCGATCAGAACCCGGTTTCCTCAGAAGCAGGTGGGTGAGGCGCGGAGGTCTTCCTCCCAGCGGAGCACGGTTACCTTGAGCGGGGTTCCGTAGAGCGGCGAAGCCCCCCCGTAGGTGATGTCCACCTCGGAGCGGAGCGTGCGTGTCTGCAGGACCGTGAAGGTGGCGTCGGGGTTGTAGCGTCGGATCTCTCCGGTGGCCAGCACGCACCAGCGGCGGGCGGCGACGTTCCCTGAGCAGTTCAGCAGGCAGGTACGTGAGGTAACGTACCAAGATCGCTGGTCGGGCGTGACCGGGTAGTTCGTGTACGCGATCGGGCCGGCGTCTTTGTTGGCCTTCAGCAAGTAGATCTGGTGCTCGATGGCGGCCTGCGCCAGGTAGGTCGCGGATGTGTCCCACTGTACCAGCCGGCCCATCTCGAGGTCGGCGACGACCAACTGAGCAATTCCCCCCACGATGAGCGCCACGATCAGGGTGACGATGATCGCCATGATCAGGGCGACGCCTTCCTGGCCCGATCGGCAACGCGCCCCGGCCGGGGAACTACGGGGCCTGGCGGTAGGCGCGTGAGGTGAGGACAAGGTCCGCGACCTCCCCTGTGGGATCCATGGCCGTCAGCGCGATCTGCACCGACCTGACCAGGGCGGCGGCAGGGCCTGGCGCCGCCGGGCACGCGATCGCGCCGCTCGCGGCGTCGAAGCACTGGACGCTCATCGCGCGGAACGGGCCGGCCAGGGGCTGCCAGACACCCGGAGAGGGCGCCGCTTCCTCGGCGGCCAGCGTTGTCGTCGGTTCAGGATCGGCGACGCGAAGCCTGACGATCAGGTGGCGGTGACGGTGGTTCTGAGGAGAGGCGGCCGTGGCGCCGTTGCCGTCCACCTGCCCGTAGTACAGGCCGGAGGAGTAGTTCACGTCCGTAGCGGTGATCATCCATGCGGGTTCGGCGGCCGTCGCCAGCCAGGCCTTGCCCCGCAGTTGAGAGCCCACCAGCGCGAATCGTCCATAGTAATCGGCGCCGCGCGTGACGACGACCGGGGCAGTGGCCAGACTGGTACCCGCGGCGGTCCAGGTCGTCACCCGCCGCAGCCGAAGCGCGGCGTTCGTGCTCTCGCCGGGCTCCAACCTGTACCCCGTCCCGGTATCACTTCGCCGGGCACTCACGCCGACCACGTGTCGAGTGCTGTTCTGCGCCGCGGGGCCATCGCTTCGGAACCCCCAGATGATCTCGGCGCTGCCGTGGGGCACGTTCTTGCTGAACTGCCGGTATCCGCTGACCGACGTCGCGTTGAACACGAACCCGTCGCCCGAGGGCGACTTCGTCCCAGTGAGGTTGTCGCGGCGCGTCCACCCGGCCAGGGTCGTGCCGTCCTCGTAGTCGAGAAAGACATGGTCCCCATTCGCCGGCGGGGAGGCGGCAGACAGATCGCCGTAGTGCAGGTAGTAGTTGTTGTCCGAGGCGCCTGCCGCGATCGGCGCCTGCAGCCGGAACCACAGGCGCACGGCGGCGGTGTTCCAGGCCGTGGGTGTCGCCGTGAAGTTGAAGTTGAAGCGGTCGAGCTCCTGCCACCGGGAGCTCGTCCAGTAGACGACGCGCACGTCATCCCCGCTTGAGAGACTCTTGCCCGCGGTGACCAGCGCCGCGTGGTCGAAGACGATCGAGACCGAGTATCCCGCGGGGACCGCGGTGCCCGCTGTCACCGTGATGCGGCGGCGGTAGGCGTAGTCGGCGCCGATGCGGTATTCGAGGTCGTTCGTCGCGGCGTTCAGCCGGTACTCCACGAAGGGGCCCGCGCCGGTGCCGTCGCCCAGGGCCGTGCGGAACCGGAGCGCCGAGGGGCTCGCGACCGCGAAGGATTGGGCAGTGCGCACCTCGCGCACCATCTTGTCCATGGCGCGGCGGGCGCTCTGGAGGACCTCGGTGTGCCGGTCCACGCGGTCCCACGACCCCCGCGCGATCGACAACACGGGCACCAGGGCCGCCAGCACCACGGTGAGCAGGGCCACCGTCGCCAGGAGTTCGGTCAGCGTCGTCCCGCGCTCGCCCCGCGCCATCGTCAGCCTCTACGGTCGCGACGTGACCTTGGTATCGAGCCGGGCCTGCTCTTCATCGGCCTCGCAGGTGCCGCTGGCGTTGGCGTCCCGGCAGGCGGTCACCGACACCGTCACGAGCGAACCGACCCCCTGCGCCGCGCTGGATGCCTCGGTCGCGATCGCCCACGTGAGGCGGCAGCCGGTCAGGTCCGCGCAGACCTCCGTCCCCGATGCCGCGCCGGCGATGTTGTTGCGGAGCCGGTTGACCAGCTCCTCGGTCTTCCGCGTGGCCGCGGCCTCCAGCCGGAGCTGGGCGTCGGAGACCTGCACCGGAGCCAGCGTGGTGGGGACCATCTGCAGCAGGGGGATCAGCGCGACCCCGATGATCGCCGCCGCCACCAGCAGCTCGATCAGCGTCACGCCGGCCTCGCCCGTGCGCGAAAACCCCATCGCCGCCGGCGGGGAACTCACGGCCCGCTCACCGCCACCCGGCCGGTGGCCGCGGTCACCTGCACGGTTGCCGACACGCCGCCGGCCGCCAGCATCAGGGTGCCGCCGGCGGTCGCGCTGCCGTCCGGGCGAAACGTGAACTGCTGTGTCCCCGTAACGCCCACCTCGGAGGGCACGACCTTGGGAAAGTCGGGCTCGGCCGGCCCGCCCTCCCGGCGAACGGCGTAGCTCGTGTACGGCCCCCCGGCCGGAGTCAACTCCAGCACGTAGTTGGCCCGCCGCCCGATCGCGAGGCGCTGGGTCAGCCGCAGGTCGGCCGCCAGTTGCCGGGCCGCGCCCCGCGCCTGGAGGGTGTCGGGAACTGCCAGGCGCGGCATGGCCACGATGACCAGCACGGCGACCACGCCGGCGACGGCCAGCGCCTCGATCAGGCTGAACCCGCGCTCACGCGCGCCCATGGCGGCGTCACGGGATGACGACCCGGCACCGGCCCGCTGGGATGCAGCCGATGCGCAGTGCCGCGATCTCCAAGGCCCTCGACGGCACGACGAGCGCGGCCGAGGTGCGGCGGGTCGTCTTCACCGAGAGCGACTAGGGCGGGGCGCAGATGCCGGCGTTTGAGTACAGCGGGCGAGATCGGATCGGAAGCCTCATCAGGGGTGTACTGGAGGCCGATGACGAGGTCCGGGCGCGCGCGCGGCTGCGGGAACAGGGGCTGTACGTCACCGCCCTCCACACCCGCAGGCGCTGGCGCCTGAACGCGCGATTCGACGACGGCGTCGGCATCGAGGACGTGGCCGCGCTCACGTTCAGCCTCTCAGGCCTGCTGAGCTCGGGCGTCCCACTGCTCCGCAGCTTCGAGATCCTTCGCGACCAGAGCGAGTCCGGCCCCATGCGGGCGCTGCTCACAGACCTGGTGGAGAGCATCCAGGCCGGCAGGAGCCTCTCTGCGGCGCTCGGCCGCCATCCCCAGGTGTTCTCTCCCCTCTACCTCGGCGTGGTTCGCACCGGCGAAGTCGCGGGCGCCCTGGACCAGGCGCTCATGCGGTTGAGCGACCACCTCGATCGCGAACTGGCGCTGCGGCAGAAGATCCGCGCCCTGCTGGTGTATCCACTGTTCGTCCTGGTGCTCGCCGTGCTGGTGGCCGGCCTCTTTGTCGTCTTCGTGGTGCCGGTGTTTGAGCGCATCTACAGATCGGCCGGCGCAAGACTCCCCCTTCCCACCACGGTGCTGATCATGCTCAGCATAACTACGCAGCCTTGCGCGCTATTCCTGTCTGGGGCTATCGTCCCTCCAGCCAGACATTCCAGTGATGGGTGCCGGGGACGCCCACGAATCCCTTCACCTCTTCCCGCAGCAAGTGCAGCGTGAAGTAGTCACCCAGCTTTATGGTGGCCGCATCCTCGTAGAACAGACGCTGTGCGCGGGCCCAGATGCCCTCCGTGTCAACATGAGGTGAGACAACTTCCCCGCCGAAATTACTGACCCACGAGGGCGAGGAAGGAGAGCCTTACGATGGCGATCAGTCTACCGAGGCCGCGTCCGCAGGTTCATCCTGAGACC